>JAIEOG010000040.1 GCA_019750655.1 bacterium | reverse complement strand
CGCGGCCTGAAAGTCCCGGATGTGCTCTTGAGCGGCGACCACGCTCGCATTGAGCGGTGGCGCCGCGAACAAGCGCGCCCTGCTACCAGATAACGACGCGGTCTTTTGCCGGCAACGTCATTGGATCACCCGCTTTGCAGCCAAAAGCTTCTTCAAAAGCCGCTTGGTGCTTCACTTGCTCATTCACACGCGCTTCGATGGCAGAGTGCGGATCCGTCTTCAAGAGCGCTTCTCGCATCTTAGGCCGAATCACGCCACACCAGGTGCGGGCATACTGCGTGTAGAAATCGCGCTTTGCCTGTTCCGTGCCCTGGTTGTTCGGGAAAGCGGCTCGGTAGGCGAACGTTAGCCCCACCAAATCCCCGATGTTTTCACCGAGAGTGAGTTTGCCGTCGTGGCCAATCTTATTGAATTGATCGACGAGCTTTTCTCCGCGCTTCACGAACTCTTTGACGTCCTTGTCGGGCATCCACTGAAAGAGGCGACCGCGTTTATCGTAGCGGGCACCTTGGTCATCCACGCCGTGGCCTAGCTCATGGCCAACGACCATGCCGACCGCGCCCAGGTTCGTCGAATCCGGAAGAGACGCATCGTAAAACGGGTACTGCAGAATCCCAATCGGCAACACAAACTTGTTATCCGAAGGGTTGTAGTAGGCATTCACCGTCAACGGCCCCATATGCCAGCGATTGCGATCGCGGCGTTCCGAGAGCTCCTTGATCTCTTTCGCGATGCGATTGCGATCTAATAGTTTGTCGTTCTCGTAAGGCGTTTTCGGGTTGTAAGTCGCCGGCGGGTTAAAATCCCACTCCGCATCATTGCGCGGCTGCACGAGTTGCAGTTTTGCGACTCGAACTTTTTCGATCGCAGCGGTCTTGCTCTTATCGCTCAACCAGGTGTTAGAGCGAATGCCTTGGATAATCGAGGCCCGCACTTTTTCCACAAGCTCCGTAAACTTCTTTTCTGGGAAGTTCGGGAATAGCTTGGGGAGCATTTCGGCATCAATTTCTTTTGTGAACTTGCCCATGATGTACATGGTGCAACGCTCTTGGCGCACCGGACGCGCATTAGGCCCACCGAGGTGGTCGCGGCTGAAATCAAAAGACGCCTGGAAGTATTCCGGGTACGCATCGTCCAACAGACCTGGGAGGGAATGAAAAGCATAGACGCTCTTCAACACATCTAAGGGCTCGTTCTCGAGGCTCTTGTTCACAAAGGCGAAGTTCTCAGGCGTGAGATTACGGATAAGCGTTTTCTTGGGAATCTTGCCCAAAAAGCCTGCGAGCTGCAGCGCTGGGTAATCTTTGCCAAGTTTTTCACGCGTGATGCTGGTCTTCTTGTTGAATAGCTCCCGGAATTCCGCAGGCGTGGGGTAGCTCTTGCTGAATCGCGATTCGAAATCGACCACCCATTTCGCCCGCGCTTCAGGCTTGTCCCAGCCGATGGTCTGGAAAAACTTCGTGGCGAGTTTCTCCAAGTCAGCCGTTACCTCGGGTTTGTTGTAATAGCTCTTTTCCGGCAGCGTTTGGAGGTCTGCCAGGAAGTAGACGTCGTTCCAGTCCGAATCGTCTAAGTTTTCCGTCGTTCCAAAGTCGACGAAGCTAAAATTCTCCGTGCCGACCTGGCCCGATAGGAACCGTAGGAAATCTTCCCGGGTGTGGACGGCATCGAGCTTAGCCAATTCCTCCGCGACGAGTTTCTTTTCCTCTCCGGCCGAAGCCTTCTCGTCCATGCAGGCTTGGAACACATTAGAGAGCTGCTGGGTCCGAGGGGAATTAGTCTTGGCGCTGCCTAAGCTATCTAAGTAATCCTTCTTCGCATTGAGAAGCCGTTCGGCCGAATCATTGAAAGCGAAAATATGCCGCGACCGGTCTTCGCGGAGCTTGAAACCCGCGATAGCTTCGTTGCAGGCGTACTCAAAGAAATTCTGGCAGGCAGAAACGCTCGTGCTGACGGGGAATTCGCGCTTTTCAGGAATCTCCGAGGTGGCGCCCCGCTTGCCTCCGAAACCTGCTGTGAACATCAAGACGGCTACTAGAACTAGGTGTTGAATCCGCATCTGCTTTCCTCCGGTGACGAGGGCATAGGATACGTCGGCAGCCCGTGTTTTCCAAACTCGTTCTATCAGTCGTACTCGCTCACCGGCAGACGCAACGACAGCGGCACCCAGACGGTGGAAAGGCCTTGTTCCGCTAATTCAGTGGCCGCGATTCTTCCCGTTCCCACCAACGCCGGGTAGGCGCGCGCTTCACCCGACGCCGCGCGATCCCAGACTTGCACCAGCACTTGCAGCCGATCCTGACGATCTTGCGGGAAACCGATGGGCGGTAAGAACAGGGGCTGCCCATGGCTTGGTAGGGGCATTTGAAACTCCTTAGAGACACCCCCACGCGTAACCAGGCGCACGCTCAAATAGCGCACGCGCTGCTCAAACCGCACCCGGCGCGCCTCTCCCCGAGCCAGCGCCGCCGGCAACCGAACACCGAGGGTCACCCCGACCTGGGATTGCGGCCCACAAGCACTCAGACATAAGGAGATCAAAACCACACGCCACATGCTGCCTAAGTAAAGCAAACTCTCGGCCAGGCGTTCCGGCCTACGGCGCGGGAGATCGCAGGGTGCTTTTAATACTCGGAAGCGCCTATTTCGGACTCGGGGGGCAGGCCGCCACCTTAAGGAGCTTTGGCCGTGGTTCGGGGATATGGGTCGCTCTTAATTGATCCGCATACCGACCCGAGACCGATAGGAAGGCATAGTCATTTAGTGGAGGGGCCGAGGCCAAGAAGGCATCGGTCAGCTGCCGGACCTTCGCATCAAAGGCCTTATGGGTCCCATGCAGGACCGAACGGGCCCCGCGGAAGCGCCGGAGGTCTCCATTGAAGTCCGGACTAATGTGGTAAAGCTCGTGGACAACGGTCTCCAGCTTTTCGCGCTCGGATAGGTGCAGAAACCTCGGGAGCACGAAGTAAATGATGTAGAGGACCTCCCGGCCCTCCCTTAGATAGGGGAGCATGGCCCAGTGGTATTCCCGCCCTCCCCGCACCCGACGTTCAATGGGACTGCCCGCCCGGTACTTTAAAGGTAGAACATAAGCCAACAGGCCTGCTTTACGACGGGAACGCGCAAAAGTCGCACTGACCAACACCTGCTCTGGCCGAATATGCTGGAATTCCTCTACCTTAGAGCAGATCTCGGTGAGCAACCGAGTCATAGAGAAGTTAAAGTCCACCATCCCAGCCCTTCATCCCTTCCACAGGGAAGCCCGTCAAGGCGGGAATAGGATTGACACCCAGCGGTTTTGATAGGAGAAATTCACACTTTAGGCAAAACCAGATCTGCCCATTTTTAAGGCGGGTCGACAAAAGGATTTATTAGATGTCCTTGGATAACCAGGGGTTGGGAGATGGGGTAAAGAGCCCCCCACCAAGAGTTATGGTCGGTAAAGATTCGAAAGGTAGAGGAGTGGTAGCACCCAAACGGCATTTAGCGATCGCAGAACTTCCAGAACTTCCCGTGGACGACACGGATCTGGATAGCTCGTCAGATAAGCTGAAAGAGAACGGCCTTACGTTCTCCCAAATGTTTGAAGAGTCCCAGAAGGGCTCTAAATTCCAAGAAGGCGAAGTGGTCGAAGGACAGGTCGTCAAAATCGAAAACGATTTTGTCACGATCGACATCGGCTACAAATCGGAAGGCCAAGTCTTCCGCAATGAATTCTTGGACAACCAAGGCGCGCTGGGCATCGAGCCAGGCGACCATGTCTTGGTTTACATCGAACGCATTGAAGACGATCAGGGCCGCTTGGTTCTTTCGAAAGAAAAAGCCGACGTCCTACGCGCTTGGGACGAAATCAGCGAAGCCTGTGAGAAGGACGAGCTGGTGGAAGGCACGGTTGTCGCGAAGGTGAAAGGCGGCTTGTCCGTCGACATCGGCGTGAAAGCCTTCTTGCCTGGTTCTCAGGTCGACATCCGTCCGACCAAGAACCTCGATCAGTACTTGGGCAAGACCTACAAGTTTAAGATCATTAAGTTCAATAAAAAGCGGGGCAATATCGTGCTCTCGCGCCGCCTGCTCTTGATGGAAGAGAGCGCGCGCATGAAGGAGCAGACGCTCTCGAAAATCGAAGAAGGCATGGTCACGGAAGGTATCATCAAGAACCTTACCGAGTACGGCGCCTTCATCGACTTGGGCGGCTTGGATGGCTTGCTACATATCACCGATATGTCGTGGGGCCGCATCCGTCACCCGTCGGAAATTTTCAAAGTCGGCGACAAGATCCGCGTGAAAGTCCTCAAATACGACGAGGAAAAAGAACGCGTCAGCTTGGGCTACAAACAGCTCTTGCCCGATCCATGGACGACTGTGGAAGAACGCTACCGCGTTGGCCTGCGCGTGAATGGCAAAGTAGTCAGCTTGACCGACTACGGCGCTTTCGTCGAGCTGGAGCCAGGCGTGGAAGGCTTGGTCCACGTTTCCGAAATGTCTTGGACTCAGCGGGTAAAGCACCCGTCGAAGCTTGTGAACGAAGGCGATACGGTTGAAGCCGTGGTGCTCGATATCGACACCGGCAACCGCCGCATCTCTCTCGGCATGAAGCAGATCGAGCCGAACCCGTGGGATATCATCGCTGAGAAGTACCCCACTGGCGCGCGTATCAAGGGCATCGTGAAGAACACCACCGATTTCGGTGTGTTCGTCGGAGTGCCGGAAGGCGTGGATGGTTTGGTGCACGTGAGCGACATCACCTGGGACAGCAAACCAGTGGATCCGAACACGATGTTCAAAAAGGGCGACGAAGTCGAGTGCATGGTCTTGTCGATCGACAAGGCAGCCGAGAAGTTCAGCCTGGGCATCAAGCAGCTGGGTGACGATCCGTGGGCAGCCGTGGCGCAGAAATACGCTCCGGGCACTCGCGTGAAAGGCAAAGTCACGAAGATCGCTGAATTCGGTGTGTTCGTTCAGATCGAAGAGAATATCGAAGGTCTGTTACACGCTTCCGAACTCGAAGGCGAAGGCAAGCCGAAGGATCGCGTCAAGGATATCGCCGAAGGCACAGAAATCGAGTGCATGATCACTGCAGTTGACCTGCGTGAACACAAGCTCTCGTTGTCTGTGAAGGCGATGAACAAAGCCGAAGAGCGTGAGAACCTGAAGCAATACGCTAAACAGGCTAGCACCAGCGCTCGCACGAGCTTTGCCGACTTGTTGGATCAATCCACTGCTCAGAAACTCAAAGATGCAGTGACTGGTTCCAGCGACAAGCCTGGCTCTGAAGACTAATTCCTAATTTCCAGGCCGGAAGCTTTGTCATTAAGCTTCCGGCCTTTTTTTATCCTGAGGGTCGACTATGAGAGGCATCTTCCGTTTAGTGGGCTTGGCGTTTGGGGTGTTCGTATTCCTCTTAATAGTGACTGCGACTTTCTCGTTTATCCGCTACGCCTGGTTTGGCTCTAGCACCCCGGCTTCCTCGGACCATGTCCGCGTGATGGACGTCAGCGGCGTGATTATGAGCTCCGCCTCCTTCATTCGAGATCTCCAGGAGCACTTAGACAACAAACACACCAAAGCCATCATCGTGCGCATTAATTCGCCCGGTGGTTTGGTCGCTCCCTCTCAAGAGATTTTCCAGGCCTTAGAAAAAGCCGATAAAAAAGTGCCTGTGCTCATCTCGATGGGCACGGTGGCTGCGAGCGGCGGTTATTACATCGCACTCGGCGGCCGCAAAATTTATGCAAACTCCGGCACCCTCACCGGCAGCATTGGTGTGATCATGGAATTCGTGAACACCCAGAAGCTTTACCAATGGGCCAAGATGGATCGGTTTGCGATTACATCGGGCAAATTCAAGGACGCGGGTTCGCCCTTGAAGCCCATGACGGCAGAAGACAAAGAACTCTTCCAAGCCATGGTGAAGGACATCTACGGCCAATTCCGGGGAGCTGTGAAAGAAAAGCGCAAGCTCGGCGAAGAAGCTTTGAACCGCTACACCGACGGCCGCGTGCTGACGGGAACTCAAGCCCTAGAAGCTAAACTCGTCGATGCTTTGGGCACGTTTGAAGACGTCCTGGCAGAAGCCCGAAAGCTCGCTAAGCTTTCAGACGACTCCAAAGCCGTTTTCCCGGCACGCGATCAGGGCTTTCTGAAAAAGATGCTGATGGGCGATGAGCCGGATGGAGACTCTGAATCGTCGTGGAAAGGCCTGCTCACGCAAGCCGCTGAAGTGCTCCCGACGGCCCTACCCGGCCCATCCTGGCGCGTCCTCTGGCTCGCGCCTGTGCATTAGAACCTGCTGGCAGTTTCCCAGCAGGGCCTTTTTATTCTCACTCTACTAGGCTCAGGGAGCGGGGGTTTTGATGCAATCCAAGCTCAAGGCCCTTCTTCTGGAGGCCACTCCTTGTTCTGCTTGGTCGTTGTAGATCCAGGCTTGGAATCGCTTCTGATCCAGCGCAAAAACCGCGGACGAACGAGAAGCGTTTCGTACTAATCCCCCACCTGTTGCGTGGACGACCAATTGGACCTCCATCAGCATCGCGGAGGCGGGATAGTCTGCCCAAGAGGGGCTAAAAACCACTTCGTAGTCTGCAGTGGAACGCGCGCTTCGGAAGTTCTGGTGCGTCAGTTGAAATTCCAAAGGCTTTGGATCTACTGGGGACGCCGTTCTATCGAAATAAGTCAGTTTGCAATCGAACGAAAACGGGGGTGGGCCAACCACCTTGTCCCCACCGCTGGAACTGGCCCCTTGCAATACAGGGCCTGGTATCCCGGAACGTTCGCTACCACAAGCCACCAGGGCGAAAGCCGCTAATGCCAAAAGTCCAACCTGTTTGTGATTCATTCCCCACTCCTTATAGCCCTCGTTCTAAAAGTCACCCGGGATACGGACAAGATTAATTTAATAAAACTGTTTACTCATATTTTATATTTTATTAAATCCGCTCCATGCAAACTGTCTTCGAATCGGCCTCTGCGCTCGAGTATTTGAAATCTCAGACGAAGTACCACAAGGGGGTCTATCGGTATAAATCTCAGCTCGCTGAGGCAGCGGGCTGCCAGCTTTCTTACCTGTCTCAAATTCTATCGGGAAAAGTGAATCTGAACCCCGATCAGGCAGCGGGGCTCTCCAGTTTTTGGAACCACTCTTCTTTAGAAACAGACTATTTTATCGAGCTGGTTTACCTAGACCGAGCTGGGACTCCGCGCCTTCGCAGCTTGATCCAACGGCGCTTGGAAATAATAAAACTAGAAGCCGGCAAGCTCTCGGCGAAGATCACACAACTGGAAAGCGCCGTACCACCCACGGCTCTCTACTATTCGACTTGGTACTACGCAGCTGCGCATATCTTGCTTTCGATTCCCGGATATTCCGACGGACGCAAGATAGCTGAAAGGCTTGGCATCACAGCAGAACAAGCAAACCAGGCCTTGCTCATCTTAGAAGATCTGGGATTCGCAAAACGCGGTAAGGCCGGTTGGTCCATCGATAATATCAATGTGCACATCCCACGTGAGTCCCCGCTCCACGAGACAAACCACACTCATTGGCGATTGAAATCTATCGAGGGGGTTCAGAAAAAACGCGACGTGCTTTCATATACGGGCTTGCATTCCCTAAGCCGTGCCGATGTAGAAACGGTAAGGCTTTTGGCCGCCGATTTTCTCTCTCGCGCTCGGAAAACGATGCAGACCTCGCCCGAAGAAGACCTGATCTGTTTGAACTGCGATCTCTTTGTTCTCTAATCCGGCGGCTAGTAGTCCTCGACAGAATCTTCCTGGTCCCCGTCGGTGTTTTCACCCGTGGGATTGGCTTCCTCTTCTGGATTGGGCTTTTGCGTTTCATCCGCCCCTGGGAGCGGGACCCCGTCTTTAGGCTTTAGGCTCAGGCCGTCCGTGGGTACAGGCGTGCCGAAGCCCGTGGCAGGCTTCTGCACACGGGAAGCATTGGGAGCCGCAGCTGCCGCTTCAAACTGCTCGGATT
>JAIEOG010000266.1 GCA_019750655.1 bacterium | reverse complement strand
CCGGAGTAATATCGCCCCATGGCGCGTGTGTTTGGACGGCTTTGCCTTCTGGTTTTTCTCACTGGCTTTTCTGGCCATGCCGCCACCGATCCGCTTTGGGAATCGGGTGTCGAGGCATTGGAGGCGGGCAAGTCTGCCCAAGCCGTTGAGCTTTTCACGGCGTGGCGCACTGAAAAACGCCAAGGGCCCGAACGCGAATACTCCGCCGAACTACACCACAATCTCGGACTTGCTTACGCTGGCCAAAGCCTTTGGGGCCCGGCGGCCTACCACCTCACCACGAGTGCCGCTTTGGGTTGGCCTTGGGAGGTCGCTTGGTTGAGCCCTTCCTTATCGCGCATCCAATACCATCTGCTCATTCAAAACGCGGTTTCACAAGATTGGCGTTTCCGGCTCTCGCCTTTCTTTCGCACATCCGTGCTCTGGTGGCTGGGGAGTATGGCGCTTTGGTTGATTCTTTTCGGAGGTCTGTGGAGAAAGCGCGTGGCCTTGGGTTGGGCAGTGTTGCCAGTGGCCCTGTGCGCAGCGGTTTATTACGGCCGCGATTTTCTTCCGCGCTACGCTGTTGTGCAATCGGCCGTTCCCCTGCAGTCCGAAGCCGTCCCTGATGCGCAAAAGAAACTCGCTGAATTACCCGGCGGCGTACTCGTGGCGCTGGCCGAAACATCCGGGGAATACGTCCGAATCACGGCACCCTTCGCGGGATGGCTACGTACGGCCGATCTTAAGATCCTCGAAGCTCTTTAATTGCGCGGCGGGGGCGTCGAGCGCAAAACATCCGTCAGTCCAGCCGTCAGCGGCTGTTCCTGGGAGTCTTCGGTGTTGAGAAGCTCGTAGTGGCTATCCAGTGCCGAGCGGAACGCCGTCATGAAGTTGCGTTTTTGCCGCTGCGTCTCTTCCACGCGGGCGATCACTTCTTCCAACCAGTTTTCGGTACGCTGGCGGATTTCATCAGCCTTATTTTCCGTCTCCGACATGAGGTGCTCGGCCTCGGTGCGTGCCTTTTCACGAGTGGCTTGCGCTTCTTCAACGATGCGTGCGCGTGTTTCCGACATTTCCTGCTCGCGCAGACGCCATTGGTGCAGTTCTTTCTCCAAGTCCAGCACGCGCCGTGAGAGGTTGGTGTTTTCAGCCGTCAATTGCGCGGTGAGTTTGGAGATCTCGTTTAGAAACTCCTGCACTTCTTTGCGGGCGTAGCCGAATGCGCTGCCGCGAAAGTTCTGCGCTTTGATTTCTTCTGGTGTCCAATTCCCCTGTGCCATGCCCGCCCCCTTGTTTTGCTATTTTTATCACGCGCGCGGACCGAAGAGAACTGTCCCCAATCGAATGATAGTGGCGCCTTCATCGACCGCGATCTGAAAGTCTTCGGATGTTCCCATCGAAAGCTGATCCCAACCCAAGGCGTCAAAGCGCTCCAGGGCGCGCCGTGCCTTCTGAAAAAAGGGGCGCCGCTTTTCCACAGGCTCTAAAGGGGGTGGCAGAACCATTAAGCCGCGGCACCGTAGGCCTGGAAGCTTCCCCAATGCTTCCGCAAAGGGCTCAAGTTCTTCGAGGGCGATTCCCGACTTAGTTTGTTCGTCCCCGATATTGATCTGCACTAAGACGTCGAGGGTCTTGTTTAGTGCGAGTGCGCGCTGGTTGAGATCTTCGGCGATGTCGAGACGGTCGAGGCTTTGGACTTGTTCGTATTGCAGCAAGTACTTCGTCTTACGGCTCTGGATATGCCCAATGAAATGCCAGTGCGCAGCGGGGCACGTTGCTTGAAGGGCTTCGCCTTCTTGCGCGTAGTTCACTCCGAGTAGCGTAACGCCCGAGCGGATTGCTGCTTGAATTTTCTCAACGGGCTGTTTTTTTACGACGCCCATTATCCGCACATGCGCCGGCACTCGCTCACGCAGACGCGCAATGTTTTCTTCGACGGCGCTCATTTTGCTAGCCAAGCAAAGGGCGAGACACCCGTATAGGCTTGCAGCTCCCGCAGGAGCGTTTCGGTGGGAAGTCCCATGACATTCGAAAACGATCCCTGCACCGACTGCACGAACAGGCACGCAACGCCTTGGATGCCGTAGCCGCCAGCTTTGTCATAAGGCTCGCCGGTGTCCACGTACGCCGCGATTTCGCTTTCTGAAAGGGTGCGGAAAGTCACGAGTGTTTCGGTGCAAGACATTCTCGCTGCTTTGCCTTTGGAAACGAGCCCGAGCCCCGTCAACACCCGGTGCGTCTTTCCAGAGAAGGCCCGTAGGTGCGAGAGTGCTTCCTCACGGTCGGCAGGTTTCGAGAGGATCTTCTCTCCCTGTGCGACGAGGGTGTCGGCGGTAATCAAAACGTCCCCCGTGGCCAAGGCAGGCAATAAAGCCTGGGCCTTACGCCGGGCGTTTTCTTTCACGGTTTCCTCTACGGAGCCGCCAAAGATGTCTGCTTCGTCGGCATGCGAAACCACGGTCCGGAACTTAAGGCCTAACGCCTCTAAGAGCATCTGGCGCCGTGGCGATTGAGAGCCTAACCACAAGGAAGGTGTCACATTTTTCTGTTTGGACATGTTTATAAGGGTAGGGACCCGCTGACGCGTATCTTAGTAGGCAGTCAAAATCGCGGTCAACACCGGGTTTCTGGGTATCCGCATCATTATTTAAGTAGTTGAAATTTTAGATTTAAACCATGTGGTTGGGGCATCCCCCGAATGGAAAAGGCCGCTTATCCTAATGCAAAGTGGTCTCATTCGTGGTATAAGCACCCATTCTTCGAAACGCGCAGAGGGTAGGACGAATGTATCAGTTCAAAGTGGGGGATAATGCGGTTCATCTTTCGCACGGGGTTGGCATCGTGCGGGGAATTGAAGAGCGGGAATTCAGTCCCGGCAACAAGCAGTCCTTTTACATCCTCGAAATCCAGGACAATGGTGCGCCTAAGAAGGTTTTCGTTCCGATCAATAATTCTCAGCAACGCTTACGCCCGATCATCAAGCAGAAGGAAGTAGACGAGGTCTACAAAATCCTTCGTAAAAAAGATTCGACGCCTATCGATCACCAAACGTGGAACCGCCGGTACCGTGAGTACATGGAAAAGATCCACACGGGTCAGGTTCAGGAAATCGCCGTGGTGCTTCGCGCTTTGTTTTTGCTCAAACACGATAAAGATCTCTCGTTCGGGGAGCGCAAGCTGCTCGATCAGGCTAAGACCTTGCTCGTGAAAGAGTTATCACTCGCGCAGAACCTAGAAGAAGCAGACGTAGAGCGCGAACTCGAAGCGATTTTCGCCTGAGGTCTTGGGCTGTATGGTTATCTTAGACGCCGTCCTTTTAGGGGGCGGCACCGGAAGCCGTTTCCGGGGGCCGTTAACCAAAGAAGAACCACCCAAACAATTCCAGATGGTGGGCGATGCCCCCGTCTTTATTCATTGCCTAAAATCTTTGTTAGCGCTCGACTGCTTCCGCCAGATCGTTTTGGCCATGCCGGAGCACTATGTCTCGCTCACTGAGCAGCACCTCGACGAACACATTGGTAAGCATAGTAAAACGCTCATCCGCGTAGTCGCGGGCGGAACGCGCCGCCAGGATTCCTCGCGCTTAGCGTTGGAGGCCTTGGAAGAGCTAAGCCCGCCGCCCACGCGCGTGCTAATTCACGACGCCTGCCGGCCTTTTCTTTCGGGTGATTTTTTGGACCGCATCCAAGCTGCTATGAGCGACCGCTCCTATGGGGCTTGGGTTCCCGTTGTGCCCGTGGTCGAAACCTTGAAAAGGGTGGAAGAGCAGCGCGTGGTGGAAACGGTCGACCGAGGCATGGTCCAGCGGGTACAGACACCTCAAGTTTTCGAGTTCACGGTCATTCGATCGCTTGTGGAGAAGGTCAAAGAATCTCCTGAACTAAACTTCACAGACGATGCTTCGCTTTGCGAGTACTACGGTATCCCTGTGGGCGCCTTTGAAGGGGACGTCCGCAACATCAAGCTGACGTATGGCTTCGAATTGGATACGCTGCGCACGATGCTGACTGAAGCGAAGAAGGAGCTCCCTTGCGGACCGGTATCGGTTACGACATCCATCGTTTAATCCCCACTATGGAAGCCAGCCAGATTCCCATTGGCGGCGTTCCCATTCCTTGCCGTTTTAAGATCCAAGCGCATAGCGATGGCGATGTGTTGCTCCACGCTTTGGTGGATGCTTGCTTAGGCGCATTGGCTCTGGGAGATATTGGCCAGCACTTTTCGGACAAGGCGCCAGAGAACAAAAACCGCCCCAGCCGTGAGTTTATCTTGGATGTGAATAAGAAAATTCGCAGCCTCGGTTACCGTGTTGCGAGTTTTGATTCGATCGTGATTTTGGAAGAGCCCAAACTTTCGGGACACTCAGACGCTATTCGCCGTTCGATTGCCACGCTGTTGGAAATCGAACTCGCCTGCGTCAGTGTGAAAGCAAAAACCATGGAAGGTTTGGGGCTAGTCGGCGAAAACAAGGCCATCGCGGCCCACGCTGTTGTGAACTTGGAACCTTTGCCTCGCTAATGCCTCTGCGAATTACCAATACGCTTTCTGGGAAAAAGGAAGACTTCGTTCCGCTGCGTGCGGGAGAAGCCTCTCTTTATACGTGCGGACCCACCGTGTATGGGCTCACGCATATTGGAAATGCGCGGCCGCCCGTCTTCTTCGATGTCGTTCGGCGGTTTCTCAAGGTTTCGGGGTTTAAGACTACCTGGGTGATGAACTTCACGGACGTTGATGACAAGATCATCAACCGTGCGCGGGAAGAAAAAACAACTAGCGACGCGATTGCGCAAAAGTTTACGCAAGCCTATCTCGAAGACCTGGCCTCATTGGGAGTACAGCTTCCCGACAAGCAGCCTAAGGTCACGCAATACATCCCGCAGATTATCCAGCTCGTTGAACGGCTCGTTGCGAACAACGCAGCCTATGTTGCGGAGAATGGCGAAGTCTTTTTCTCAGTCCGCGGCTTTGCGAAGTACGGCCAGCTCTCGAACAAGAAAATCGACGACCTTCTGGCCGGTGTGCGCATTGCGGCCGATGAAAAGAAACGCGATCCGCTCGATTTCAGTCTCTGGAAGCCACGCAAGACAGAGGACGAACCTTCCTGGGATAGCCCCTGGGGCAAGGGCCGGCCAGGGTGGCATATCGAATGCTCTGCGATGGCGGTGTCGATCCTAGGCGAGACATTCGATATCCATGGCGGCGGTTTGGATCTCGTGCACCCGCACCACGAAAACGAAATTGCTCAATCGGAAGCCGCGACGGGCAAAATCTTTGCGCGCTACTGGATGCACAACAACCTGATCTCGATGGATCGGGAAAAGATGTCTAAGTCGTTGGGGAATATTTTTCTCACGCGCGATTTTATCGCTAAGTACACCGCCGAAGCCCTGCGCTACTTATTGCTCTCAGTGCACTACCGTTCGCCTGCGGAATATTCCAAAACACATGTGCGGGAAGTGCAAGCGGCGTTGCACCGCGTGTACTCTGCCAAAGCGCGTGCGCAGGCTTGGGCAGAAACCACTCAAACGGCTTCGCTTCCTGAGATTCCAGAAGAGAAAACCTTGGCCGAACTCGGTGCGGGTTTTGAAAAAGGCTGGTTTGAAGCCATGAGCGACGACTTCAATACGCCTAAAGCGCTGGCTTTTGTTTTTGATTACGTCCGTGCTGCGAATGCCTACTTCGACAAGAAGGGCCTCAAGCCATCCGTTCGCACGGTGCAACTCGCCCAAGAGTTTCTAGCAAAGATCGATGGCTTTTCTCAGACACTGAATCTTTTTGGTTCGGATGCCCAAGCCTACTTGGGCCAGCTCCGCCTAACCGTCCTGCAAGATCGCGGCATTGATCCCGCTACTATTGATGCGGCTTTGGCCGCGCGCCAAAAAGCGCGCGCGGAAAAGAACTTCGCCGAAGCCGATGCTCTCCGCTTGAAGCTTTCTCAGCAGGGCATTGAGATCAAAGACACCCCCCGTGGTACCGAGTGGGATGTCGCTTTCACCGTCTCAAATCCGTAACAGAAACTCCCCAAAGTCTCAGTTTTGAAACCTCTCTCCAGGTGCTCTAGGCACAGATAGGCTGGCCTCAGACTTGCTTTTTTACGGGCTGAGGAGGGCCAGTGAGCCAACGCAGTCCCAACCAGTTTTATTTTGTAGAGCGGGGCGATTCTCTTTGGAAGATCGCCAAGCATGTTTATGGGGTTTCCGATAACGGTTCGATCGCGCGCAAGGTGCAGGGGTTGATCCATCTCAACCCCCATATCCGCAATCCAGACAAGATCCACCCCGGACAGGTTTTGAACTTGGGCAACGCCACTGGTTTTACTGCCGAGCGCATTACTGCGACTGAGATGCAGGAGATTGAACGCATTCTCAACGAAGACCGTTTCGAAGTTCCAGCCATGTTGGATCATTGGAATCCGATAATGGCAGCGGCGCCTGTCGGCGCCGATGTGCCGGATTCGGGTCTTTGGAAAAAGGTCGGCAAAGCCACGGTTAAATCGGCCCTCAAGACAGGTGAGAAAGCAGCAAAGGGGGATTTCGCAAACCTCCTGAAAGTGTCGCCTTACACCTGGCGCAAGGTAGAGGCCGAACTCGTGGATGGGTTGCGCAACCGTGTGCGCTACTTGAAAAATGCAGATGGTACGTTAGGGCTCATTCCGGACAATGCGCGAGCTTTCAGCCGCGCGGGCAAAGTTATTCTCGTGGATCCAGCTCCGGGAGGCGGATTTCGGGCTTTTGCCTCGCAGGTGAGAGCAGGCAAAGACTTCTCCAAGAAATTCCTAAAACCGGCATCCCGCGCGGTGAAAGTGATTTCGCTCGGAAGCTCTGCTTATAGTGTCTACTCCGATTGGGGGACAGTGGAGCAGAACCGCACTCTCACGAAAGAAGTAACTAAGTCGGCAGTTTCGATTATTGGACTTACAGGCGCCGGAGCCGCTGCTACGGGTGTTTGCGGATTCCTGACCCTGACCACAGGTGTTGGAGGCGTGGCTTGTTATGCAACGCTCTTCATCGCAGTTTCTGTCGGCGAATCTTATCTTGTCGATGAGATGGGAGACCTTTTTTACGAAGGCGGCAATAAGCTGTATTATAAGTTTTACGAGGGGGATGCTCCATTACTGATCAATTGAAATTCGTAGTGAACTTCTCTTATCTCTTCGTGTTGGACCTATGGCAACACCACCCGTTGGGATTTTCATTCCTGCTGCAGTTGTTCCTGGGTCTCGTGGCTCTTTGCATCGCTGTGCCTTTATCGTTCTACTTAAACCCCCGATTCGATCCGTATTTGAAAAAATACCTATCGAGCTATTTCGACATGATGCCGGTATTGACCGATCGTTTTTTGCGCACGATGGCTTATGCAGGTGGAGTTGCGAATAAGAGGTTTTTTGCGATGAATCGTCCGGAAATGCAGGCGGTGGATTTTCGGACAGGTGTGAGCCGCGCATTGATCTTTTTCTCTTGGGTTCACTCGCTGCTGATCGTCTCGAGCGCGCTTTTGCTCGTGATCAATTTGGTGGCTTTCGGACTGCACAAATATTTTGCGAAACCGCTCTAACTTCGAATAGTTCTCCGACACTTTCGACTAGAAATTGGTGGGTTGTGCAACCGCTCGATTTCGCGGGGCAATCGCAGCGCCTTCCGAGGGTGGGCGCCGATTTGTGTAATCCTTAGGCGAGTTTGTGGGTTTTCTCACATTTAAGTATTTGAAATCACAGCCGTTTGTATCGGCTTCCTGGCACCCGGGTTGCAATTTTCCCTCGCTAGATGGGTCGGGGAGTTTCAATCCAGAAAGCAGTTCTTCTC
>JAIEOG010000277.1 GCA_019750655.1 bacterium | reverse complement strand
GAGACGTTGCGCTTGCGCGGCAGTCTGTATTGGCATTGCCTGGCGGGGCAAACAGCTTTTCCCGTGCAAACGGCGGTGAAGTTTAAGATCCCGCTTATTATCTGGGGCGCGCACCAGGGCATCGACCAAGTGGGGATGTTCTCCCACCTCGATGAAGTGGAGATGACGCGCAAGCACCGCAAAGACCACGACCTGATGCGCCTGGAAGCGGAAGACCTCCTAGCGCAGTCGCCCAGCCTGACGCCGGCGGATACCGAGCCGTATCTCTACCCGCACGATCGGGAACTCGAAGCGACAGGGTGCCGGGGTATTTACCTGAATAATTACTTCCGTTGGGATTCTAAAGCGCAGCATGAGGCGATGATTGCTGCCCACGGATTTGAGCCTTTGGTCCAGCAGCGCACGTTCGATACGTACAATGACGTCGATTGCTTTCACTATTCCGGTCTGCACGACTACACAAAGTTTTTGAAATGGGGCTATGGCAAAGTGACAGACCACGCCACACGCGAGATCCGCTTGAAACGCCACACGCGCGAAGCGGGGATCGCGCTCGTAGAAAAGTACGCCGGCGCCGAGCCTCGGGATCTGGGGTTGTTCCTAGATTGGGTGGGCATGACCCGCGAAGCTTTCTTCGAGGCCGTCGATGCGCACCGCGACCCTCGCATTTGGAGTCGGCAGGGCGGGGAGTGGCGCCTCCAAGATTCTGTCACCCGGCACGCCGCAGACTCGGGAGTGGATTCCCAGCGTTTGGGGGTGCAAGAGGCTTGCGAGTTCGAACAGACCGCGCGGAAGCCCGCACCGCATAGTGATCGTTACATGTTGCTCGGGCGGGGTTGGGTGTGAGCAAGACGGCCTTTTCGTCTTTGGAAGGGCTAAGTGCCTTCTCGCGCTTGCGCGATGGAGGGGCTGATCTCTTTATTCGCTATATCGAAAGGCTCGCCGCCGAAACCGGCTTGAATCCAGTAGTCGACAGTTCCCCTACGGAAAGCGCGACCGCGGCTCCGACTGCCCGGACTTCATTTTTGCGCCTAGTCCCTAAGTACTTTCGCCAAGCGGGTCGGCTCAAGGCGGCGCGCCGAGCTAACCCATGTGAACTGGTGCTTGCTCTGTCGTCAGGCCGGTTGCTCCGGGGCGTTACGCCCGGGGAGTTGCGTCCCTATCTCGCGGATGTTTGCCGCGAATTTCCCGGGCGCTTAGCGGAGGGGCTTTCTCCCGTGCGCACTTTGCAAAGTGCAGAGCGCATCTTGGTTTGTGAGCCGATTGCGCAAAGTCCCTTTTGGGAGACAGAAGCCGAGTGTGCGCGCTCGGGTATCTTTATCGTCGATGTTTCCTTTCTGCTCTTCCAGGCGGTCTGCCATCCCTGGAAGACTCTGAGAAACACCGTCTCCCTGCTTACCGCAGGCTTGCGGGTCCCTTCGCAGCGCTCTTTCGCTGCCCGTTGCCGAGACTTAGTCAGCACAGCCCTTTTACAGACGGGCCTCGAAGTCAGTTTTCACGGTGGGAAAATCGACGAAGCCTTTTTCTTTACGAGCAACTCCTTCGCCACGGAAGTAGCGCGCTGGTTCTTGTTGGGCCGCTCGGGTGGCCCGCGAGTCACCGAGTTTCTGCACGGCATACCGACGACAGACGTGTTGGAGTATTTCGAAAGCCTCGTGCGTGTGGGGAAACAGTACTTTGTGCCTCAGATTCCGCTAAACCTCGGGCCGAGGCTTGAGCAGTGGAACCTCGGCAAGCAGGCAGGCATCAACCCCTACCTCCGCAGCCACTTCACACGAGGCACGCTCGAAGCAGGACTGCAGGCGCTGGGGTCAGGGAGCGCGCCGTTTGTGTTTACGGTTGTCGGGGCGCCGCCGCATGGGGGCGATGTGACGACCGCGCGCGTGCAAGCGCTGGAATGCGCGCTCTTGGAGCGCGCCCACCGCGTCCTGTCGCAAGCGGGTGCGGAGTGGGATCTGGTGTATGCGCCTCACCCCGCCGTCAGCACTTTACCGCCCGTGCAGGAATCTTTTTTCCGGGAGAAGGGTGTGCGCATAGAGCGGCAGACGATGCTCGCTTTATTCGTTTCGGATGCCGTCGCAGCATTAGTGTCCAGCGCGGTACTAGAAGCCGCTTACCTCGGGGCCGAGGCTTTCTTTCCCATCCGGGAGCGCGATGGCTTGTACCCGGCTTCGATTTTGGAAAAAGTGGCGCACCCCCAAGACGCGGCTCCTTGGACAGAAGCGTTTAATCGTTTTCTAGAAAAAGCGGTGGGTGGCCTTCGGCAGGAGCCACGGCCAAGGTTTCAAGAGCGCGCGCAGAGTTTCTTAGGAGCGCCGGCCTAGCAGGTCACGCACAGCCGCTTCGACGGCTGTTTCATCAAGGCCGTAGTGGCGGCGTAGGTAATCCTGACTACCGACAATCGACGAGAATCCAGCGCGCAATCCCATGCGCTGGAAAACACGGGGGTGGATGCCGCGGTCGAGCAAGGCTTCGGCTACCGCTCCTCCTAAACCGCCTTCGACAGTGTGTTCTTCAAGCGTGAGGATGCCGCCCGTTTCTTGAGCCGCTTGGACGATAGCGGCGGTGTCTAAGGGCTTGATGGTATGCATGCTCAACACGCGGCATTGGACTCCAAACCGCCGCAACGAATCCGCTGCTTTCACCGCACAAGACAAAATGCCGCCCGTGGCGATGATCGTGATGTCCGAACCTGCTCGTACTTGGCGCGCACGGCCAATCTCAAAATGTTCACCCGCTTCCGGGGTGGTGTCGGCAACGGTTTTGTCTAAGCGCAGGTAAGTGGTGCCAGAGTGCTTAACCACGGCTTCGGTGGCTTCTCCGGCTTCCCAGTTATCGCCGGGGACGAGCGTGACCACACCAGGCATCGAGCGCATCACAGAAATATCTTCCGTCGCGTGGTGCGAAATGCCCAAGGCGCCATAGCTAAAGCCGCCACCCATAGTGACGACCTTCACGTTTGCATCGTGGTAAGCGGCATCGTTGCGGATTTGCTCCAAGCAACGCAAGACGCCAAAATTTCCAATTGAGTAAGTGAAAACGACGCGCCCATCGAGTGCCATTCCCGTCGCAAGACCTACCATGTTTTGCTCGGCGACACCGGCATTGAGGAATTGTTTGGGGCACCGCTGCTGGAAGGGCTCAAACATGCCAAAACCCAAGTCACCCGTGATGACGACGATGCGGGGGTCTCTTTCCGCAAGCGAAATGAGTTTTTGTACAAAAACCTCTTTCACGCTTGCTCCAATTCTTTAAGAGCGGCTTCGTACTCAGCACCCTTCGGGGCGCGGTAGTGCCAGAGGACTTGGTTCTCCATGAAGGAGACGCCCTTGCCCTTGGTCGTATGAGCGATAAACACAGAGGGCTTTCCCGGAGTGGCAGGCACGGACGCAAAAGCGTCTGCCAAGACGCCGTGGTCGTGGCCTGGGATCTCGCGCGTTTGCCAGCCGAAGCTTTCCCACTTCTGGGCGAAAGGTTCGAGTCCAAGGGTCGCGGCAATCGTCGTTAAGCTCTGGAGCTTGTTGTAGTCGATAATAGCGACGAGGTTGTCGAGCTGGTGGTGCGCTGCAAAGAGCGCGGCTTCCCAGTTGGAGCCTTCGTCGCATTCTCCATCGCTCAGTAATGCGAAAACTTTGTGCGTTCGGCCTGCGAGTTTGGCGGAATAAGCCATGCCCGTAGCGACGGAGAGGCCGTGGCCCAAGCTTCCGGTGGAGAGCTCTACTCCAGGGATGCCTTTGTGAGAAACATGGCCGCTTAAGTCGGAGCCATTTTGGTAATGCGTTTTGAGTTTCTCGACGGGGAAAAAGCCGACTTCGGCGAGAGCTGCATAGACAGCCGCACCGGCGTGCCCTTTGCTCAAGATAAAGCGATCGCGATCGGCTAGCTGCGGGTTTGCGGGATCAGTATGCAGCGTCTTGCCGTAAAGCACCGCAAGGATATCGGCTATGGAAAAAGCCGATCCAATATGCGAACTGCCGCCCAGATTAGCCATCATGAGCACATCTTTGCGGATTCGCAGTGCGAGTGCTTCAGTCGTCATGCTTTGTAAAACTCAAGAATGGTATCGCTGATGTAGTGCACGTCTTCGTCGGAGAGCGTCGTGTTCATCGGGAGCAATAGCTCGCGTTGGAACATGCGTTCTGCGTACGGCGGTACGGTTTTGAAACCTAAGTCTTTGAACTGGTGGATGCCGTGGCCGCCCCATTGAAGAATCGTCTTCACGCCGCGGCTATCGAGGTGCGCGCGCAAAGCGTTGCGGTCATCGGCTTCAATTTCGTAGTTTTGGAAAACATCGAAATGGTTTGGATCGCTGTCAGGAGCAGGTGGCAATAGCACCTGATCGAGTTTGCCCAAGCGCTCTTGGTACAGGCTCGCAATCGCGCGGCGACGCGCGACATCTTGGTCGAAAGTTTTAAATTTAAGATTCAGAACGGCTGCTTGCATATTGTCCAAGCGAGAGTTCAATCCCCAGCGGCGCACGATGCCTTCTGGATCGCGTCCATGGTCGCGCAACAGGTGGATCTGAGCCGCGACTTTATCGTCGTTCGTCATCACGGCGCCGCCATCTCCGAAGCAGCCCAGGAGTTTTGCGGGGTAAAAGCTCAGTGTGCCGGCTTCGCCGAAAGTCCCGGCGGAGCGGCCTTTGTACTTTGAACCCAAAGCTTGCGCGGAGTCTTCCACGATCTTCAGCCCATGGCGCTTGGCGATATCGGTCAAAGCGTCCATATCGGCGGTGCGGCCATTGAGTTGCACGGGCATTAAGAAGCGCGTCTTCGGCGTGATGCAGGCTTCGGCCGAGGTTGGGTCGATCATTTTGTCGGGGCCGCAATCTGCCAACACCGGCACACCACCTGCCCAGTGCACTGCGGCCGCCGTGGCAATGAAAGTGTGGGTGGGAACAATGACTTCGTCGCCAGGCTGCAACCCGGCTGCGAGAAGTCCCATGAGAATAGCGTTGGTACCGTCTGCGACACCGAAGGCGTGCTTTACGCCCAAGTACTTGGCGAGCGTCGTCTCAAACTCCAGGAGGTCCTTCTGCATGATGAAAGCGCCGCGGCTCATTACGTCATGCAAGAGCGACAGAATCTCTTTCTCTTGCTGGCGGTACAGGGCCGGGTAGTTGAAGAAAGGGATCGTCCGAGAGGCGGTATTCATAGGCTTATTGAGTACCTTGGGAAGGGGGTTTTTACAACTCACGGCCTCTGCGGGGCGAGCCACAAAGTATAGAAGGGCGGGACGGTCTGAGACTTCCACCCTTGCTGGCTCAAGCGCTCGGCAAAACGGTAAATCCGGTCGGGCACATGGAACGCGCTTCCCAGAAATCCAGGCGGCCAATGTCCGGAGTTCCGGCCTATCCAGGAAGCCGGGGCGTTGAGGCGTTCCCGGGTCACCGGATCGACCAGCAGAAGGCCACAAATCCAGTCGCGCGCGATCCAGGTCTGGAAAGCTTCCACCGAATCCAAATCGTCAAAAACGGAAACAACTGTTCGGCGCAGCGGCTCGGCCGGCAAAGCAAAGTCGTACCAAACCGCGGCCCGGAGTCCGAAAGTGGTGACGTTATCACTCGCGAGCCGGCAATGGGTGCGATTGCCCAGCGACTCGTTGGCGCGGAACCACTCAATCGTGGGGTGCAGCCAGGCAAGCTGGGAAAAGGCCTTCGGCTCGTAGAGCTGGAACATCCCGCGCCCGCGCCAGGGCTTCACCCAAACCAGCGAAAGCGCCAGCAGTAGTCCACAGCAAACTCCGATCGTCGGGAGTTTTGGTGTCCAGCGTTCCACCGCGGCGCAAACCGCCCAGCCAAACGCGAACGCTGGCGGGAAGGTGTAGAGCAGTCGGTACATATCCCCGCTATCTTGGATCATCAGGCGCACAGCGATCCAACCGAGAGGCGGGAAGAGCAGGAAGAAAACAGGGGCTGCTGTGAGCACAGTGAAAGCGGGGTAGACGCGGTAGCGTGCTAACGCCCACACCACGCCGATGGCGCCGGGGACTGCTAACGCATCCCAGGTGCGCCCGTAACTCGGACGCCAGCTTCGGAAAAAGGACGTCCCTAAAGCAATCAACAAGAGGCTCACGACAAAAGCCCAGCCTGGGTGGGGTAAGCGCAGTGGCACCCGGCCGCGCAGCCCGTAGTAGGCCACGAGGGCTGTTCCTGCGACGGCTAGAAACAGCAATTCTTGGTAGTGGTTGTAATAAATCCCCAATACATAAAGAGGGATCAAAGTGAGGGTGCGCCACTTGCCCTCCAATGCGTCGATAAGCGCGACAAGCGAAAGCAAGTAAAAGACATAGGCCATCGGCATCGATGCCAAAGCGTAGTAGCGAATTCCAAAGAGCGAGTTTCCGAAAAAGAGCACAGCAGCCAGTACCTGCACGCGGGCTAAGTTCGCCGGGATCTGCAAGCGGCGTAGCAGGCGGTAAAAACCATAACTAATGGCAAGCTGCCAGAAGGCCGTAAGAACCGAAGCGCCGAAAAAGCGCGACCCTAGTGGCAAGGTGCCTAGCCAGGTCCAGTTCCAGAAATAGGCAAAGCGCGTCCGAGTTCCGTGTTCCGGGATGATGTGGGCGAAGTCCCAAGAAAAAACCCGATCCCAGTGTTCCCAGCCATCAGACGGAAACTCTAGGTACGGTCCGGGAAAGAAAAAGAAAGCGCCCAAGGCCACCCAAAACAAAGCGTCGCTGTTTGGGCGCCAGGCCCTCCAGGTGTAAGCCGCTCCCGCTAAGTGCGCGGCATGCAATCCCCAAAATGCGTGGCGCAGAGTGAGTACTGGCCACTCGGCGTACCAAAACGCCAGATAGAGCGCTAAATAGGGGAGAAAAAAAAGCCCGCGAGTGAAGTAGGACCGCAGACAAGCGTCCAGAGAGTTCACGCGGCCTTGCGTGCCGTGACGACGACCTTAAATGCCCAAGAGCGGAAAAGGCCCAGGCGGTTGAGCATCCAATTGTCCACGCGCGCCACCGCTGCATTGAGTGCCGCCGCCCGGAAGGGCAAAACGGCAAGTCCTAGCGTGAGCAGCGAATGGTATTCCACACGGACATCCGCAAAGCGCTCGCGCAAGCGATCGAGCTTTGAATAATTCACGATGTTCTCGGCACACCACGCCGTGCGAGTGCCGCTCTGGACGCGCCGGCGGCGCCAGAGATTCATCAGCGGGTTATGGCCAAAAGTCTCCACAGCAATGAAAGTCCCCCCCGGCCGTAGGACGCGCCAGATTTCGGCCGTGGCTTTTTCGAAGTCGAGGCTCGAAAGGCTGCCGAAATCGGAAACCAAGTCGAAACTCGCCTCCGCAAACTCCAGCTGGTGCGCATCCATCGGGATAAAACGCGGCTTTCGGAGGCCTCTTTCAGAAAGGGAAGCTTCGGCGCCGATCTGCAGGGCTTTCTCGCTGATATCGATGGCTGTGACTTCCGCTTGGGGGTAGACGCGCTGCAGGGTGAGGGCATGAAGGCCCATGCCTGCGCAGTAATCCAGAATCGCGGCCGGAGCGGGCGTTAGGGATCGGACGGCCCGCAACCAGGCGGTATAGGAACCGGAGACCGGGGAAAGGACCAGTTCGGCGGTCTTTTCTTTAAGAGTTTTATGGCTTTGGGTAAACGCACCGGCCGCTTTATCGAAGTGGGCTTTTTCGAGAGAAATGAAGTCAGCTGCCATAGCGTAGCCAGGGACATTACCGACGGGTACTTTGCTTGACAATCGTTAAGCACGGAAGCTATCGATCAAGGCGCATGTACCCTTTTTTTAAGCGGTTTTCCGACTTCACGCTCGCAGCGT
>JAIEOG010000017.1 GCA_019750655.1 bacterium | reverse complement strand
TGTTTTTGTTCCGACAAGACTGGCGAACGTCCATCGCTCGCTTTGCCGAAGCGATGACCCTTTTCGCGGTGGCTTGCGCGGGTCTCTTTCCCATCATGCACATGGGGCGTCCGGAAGTAGGCGCTTACTGGGTGCTCCCGTACCCAAACGTCATGAGCATCTGGCCGCAGTTCCGCAGCCCGCTGATGTGGGACGTGTTTGCAATTTCGACTTACGGTTTGACCTCGCTCTTGTTCTGGTTGGTCGGTTTGATTCCCGATTTTGCCACTTTGCGCGATCATTCTCCGCATAAATGGCAGCGCTATATCTATGGAGTGCTCTCATTGGGCTGGCGCGGCTCGGCTATGCACTGGAGCCGCTACGAGACGATTTATTTGATCTTAGCAGGGCTCGCAACACCGCTCGTGCTCTCTGTGCACACGATCGTTAGCTTCGATTTCGCCGTGGGGATTGTCCCGGGCTGGCATACGACGATTTTCCCGCCGTACTTCGTTGCGGGCGCGATTTACTCCGGTTTCGCGATGGTGCTCACGTTGATGATCCCCACGCGGTACTTCTTCAACCTGCAAGACTTCATCACCATGCGCCACCTCAATGCGATGGCGAAGGTGATGCTGCTGACAGGTTTGATCGTTGCTTACGGCTACTTCATCGAAGGCTTCATTGGTTGGTACAGTGGTAGCGAGTACGAAAAATACATGCTGCTCAACCGCTTTATCGGGCCTTACAAGTGGCTGTATTACGCGCTGCTAGCGTGCAACGTCTTCATCCCGCAGCTGCTCTGGTTCCGCAAAGCGCGCCGGAACATCGCCTTGTTATTCGTCATGTCGCTTATTGTGAATACGGGCATGTGGCTTGAGCGCTTTGTGATTATCGTCGTGAGTCTCTCAGCCGACTTCCTGCCGGCCAACTGGGGTATATACACGCCGACGGCCTTTGACTGGACGATGTACGTTGGAACCCTCGGGTTGTTCTTCACGCTCTTGTTTATCTTTATCCGAGTGCTTCCGATAATCTCCGTCTTCGAAATGCGCGTGCTGGTGACAGAAGAAGAGCATAAGAAAAAAGGAGCCCATCATGGATAAGGCGGTAGAGCCGAAAATCTTCGGGCTCATTGCGGAGTTCACGACGGTCGAGACGCTGTTAGAAGCGGCGAAGAAAGTCCGTGATGCCGGCTATAAGAATACGGATACGTATTCTCCTTTTCCTGTGGAAGAAGCCCTGGATTGCTTAGGGCAGCACCATTCTCGTATTGCTTGGTTGATCCTGCTCGGTGGTATCACGGGGTTGGCGAGCGCATTCGGGCTGCAGTTCTTCGTGGCCGTCATTGACTACCCGATTAACGTCGGGGGCCGGCCGCTTTTTAGCTGGCCGATGTACTTCCCGATTATGTTCGAATTGACCGTCTTGCTTTCGGTGTTTACGGCCGTCTTTGGGATGATTGGTTTAAACCGTCTTCCGCAGCCGTACCACCCGCTCTTCAATGTGCCGGAATTCGCACGGGCTTCCAAAGATAGTTTCTTCATTGGGATTGAGTCGACGGACCCGAAATTCGACTTAGCAGGGACGAAGTCTTTTCTCCAGAGTTTGCATCCGAGAGGCGTTCATGAAGTGCAGCCTTAAATTGGCGCTAGCCGCGTTGGTTTTGTTTGGGGCGGGGTGTTCCCGCCGGCAAGCAATGTACAAGCAAGACAAGTACACGCCGTTGGGCAAGAGCGATTTTTTCCCGGACCACCGGGAATCTCGTCCTTTAATCGAAGGAACCGTGCCTCAGGGCGATCACGATGAGCACCTCAACAAAGCCATGGTGAATGGCCAACCGGTGAATACCTACCCATTCCCGATTACGCGTAAAGAGATTGAGCGTGGGATGGAGCGTTTCGGCATCTTCTGCACCCCGTGCCATAGCCAATCGGGCGATGGTTGGGGAATGGTTGTTCAACGGGGTTTCAAGCGCCCGCCTTCTTTGCATGAAGCGCGCTTGAAGGCTGTCGGCCCGAGCCACTTCTTCAATGTGATTACCAACGGGATCGGGATGATGTCGGGCTACGCCGGGCAGATTCCTCCTGCGGATCGTTGGGCCATTGCGGCCTATATTAAAGCTTTGCAGATTAGCCAAGATGGGCGCCTTGCCGATGTTCCGGCAGATGAACGCGCCAAGCTGGAGGCAAGCAAATGAGTTTGGCATTTTCGGCGGCGGCCTCTTACAAACGCAAGATGCTGCTCCCAGCGGCCGTAGGCGCTGGGTTGATGGTGTTTGGGTTCCTGCTCAATCGTCCGCAGTTCTTTCAATCGTATCTGCAAGGGTATCTCTTCGCAGTCGCAATTCCCTTGGGTTGTCTGGGTGTGACGATGATCCACAACCTTTCGGGTGGGAACTGGGGCTGGACGATCCGGCCTTTCCTGGAAGCAGGAATCAAGACTTTGCCCGCCATGGCTTTGCTCTTCATCCCTGTGGCGCTCGGGGTAACGTCGATCTTCCCTTGGACCAACCACGAGTTGGTAGCGCACGACCCCGTTTTGCTGGGTAAGGAAGCTTACCTGAATGTCCCATTCTGGTTGGGCCGCGCCGCTTTTTATTTCGCTCTGTGGTCGATCTTGAGTCTGTGGTTGTTGCGTTGGCTTTTGCCATCGCCCACGGCGGGTACGCTCTCGCAACAACACCGCGTCCAGCGCTTGAGCGCGGGCGGGCTCTTATTGTTTGTACTTAGCACGAGCTTCGCCGCCATTGATTGGGCGATGTCTATCGAACCACACTGGTTCTCCAGTATTTTTGGCGTCATTGTCATTGTCGGCTACGTGATCTCTGCCTTCTCGGTGGCGACCATGAGCCTCATTCTTTTTAACAACACCACGCCGAACCCCTGGCTTACGTCGAAGAACTTGCACGATTTGAGCAAGTTCATGTTCATGGGGATCATGCTCTGGGGCTATATGAGCCTCTCGCAGTTCTTGATCATCTGGTCGGGAAACTTGCCGGAGGAAACCTTCTGGTACTACGAGCGTAGCCTGGGCGGTTGGTGGTGGCTGAGTCTTTTTATGCCTATCTTGCAATGGGTGCTGCCATTCTGCTTATTGCTTTCGGCCAAGATGAAAAAGAAAGCCCCGTATGTTTTCAAGGTCGGTGCCTTCCTGTTGGTAGTGCGCGCCTTGGAACAGGTCTGGTTTATTTCGCCGAGCCTCCGGCTAGGAGCGGCTTTCCCGTTCCATTGGATGGATCTCGTAGCTCCTGTAACTTTGGGGGCTCTATGGGCGGCTTTGTATTTCTCGTTCTTGGGTGGAAGCTCTGGCGTTCCGGCGCCGGCAGGCCATGCGCACACCGCACATGAGCCCCAAGATCAGCCGGGAGGGAAGCACTGATGTCGCACCACACGCCGAACCATGCCTCCGAGCCCTTTGATTACACCGAGCGGCAGCTGCCGATTAAGACCATCGCCGTTTGGGTGGCGATCCTGTTGGCGGGTGTCCTTGCGACGATGGCATTCGTCTATTTCGTCTACGGCACTCCGACCATGCACCCTGACGCAGAGCTGGTCTTGACTCGCCCGATGAATCAGCCGGCACTGCAATCGAACGGGTCCAAAGAGCTCAAGGCCTTCAGAGCACAGCAACAAGAGTGGATGCATTCGTGGGGTTGGATCAACCAAGCGCAGGGCACCGTTCACATGCCCATTGAAGTCGCGATTGATAAAGCTCTGGAAAAAGGGTTTCCGAGCCGGGGGGCAAAGGAGTGAGGTTGTTTTTACTCGCTTTAGTTTTCGCCGCACCGCTTTTCGCGGATGAAGGGGCTTTTAACGTCGGGCAAGCCATCACAGCAGGCCTCGCGTTTGATCAGAAGCTCGATTCCCAGCTTCCCATGGACGCGCGCTTCAAAGACCACGATGGCCGCGATATTGCGCTCGGGGAAGTCTTTGGCAAAGGCCCCGTCGTTTTTGCGCTCGCTTATGCCCGTTGCCCGAATATGTGCACGGTGGTTTACCGCGAAGCCTTCCAAGCGCTGGCTCGGGTGAAGTTTGATATCCCCGATGCTTACCGAGTCGTTTTCTTGAGCATCGATCCCAAAGAAACGCCGGAAGCTGCCGCGAAGAAGCGCCGCACCTACCTCAAGACTTACAATCGTCCCGACCTGGAAGAGGGCACTTTCTTCCTGACGGGCGATGAAACGCAGATCAAGCGCGTCGCAGATGCCATCGGCTTCTCCTACCGTTACGATCCGGCTTCGAACCAGTATGTGCACCCGAGCGGTATCACGGTGGTGACGCCGAAGGGGCGCGTCTCCCGTTACCTGTTTGGCATCCACTACAATCCCAACGATGTGCGCTTGGCGATGGTGGAAGCCTCCGAAAACAAAATCGGGACGCTGGCCGATCACTTGCTTTTGTTTTGCTACAAATACGACCCAACCCAAGGGCGCTACGGCTTTGTCATCATGAGTGTAGTGCGCGGGTTGAGTGGACTGACGATGACAGCGTTGGGTGGCTATATTTGGACGATGCTGCGCCGCGAGCGCAGAGCGCGTAAACGCACCGAGGAAGAAGACAGTGTACGGAAAGTTTAGCTTATTTCCTGAGCAGGCATCGCGCCTAGCGCCTCATATCGACATGCTGTATTTCGCGCTGGTCGCGATCAGCTTGTTCTTTGTGGTCGTAATTTGCAGTTTGATCGTCATATTCGCGATCAAGTACCGCCGCCGTGAAGGCAACGAAATCGCCCAAGACGTCCATGAGCACCACCTCATGGAAGTGGGTTGGTCCTTGATCCCTTTGGTGATCGGGCTCGTTCTCTTCGCTTGGGGCGCAAAGCTTTTTCTTGGTATTTACGAGCCTCCGCCAGGCGGCACAATGGAGATCTTCGCTGTCGGTAAGCAGTGGATGTGGAAATTCCAGCATCCAGATGGCCGCCGCGAAATCAACGATCTGCACTTGCCCGTCGGCCGTCCGATTAAGATGACGATGATCTCGCAGGACGTTTTGCATAGCTTTTACATCCCGGCCTTCCGCATTAAGCAGGACGTTTTGCCGATGCGCTATTCCTCGACCTGGTTTGAGCCCACAAAGCCTGGGGTCTACCATCTCTTCTGCGCGGAATATTGCGGGACGGAACACTCCCGCATGGTCGGCCGTGTATTTGTGATGGAGCAAGCGGACTACGAAGCTTGGCTAGCGAGCCCGATCATCGAAGGCGGAGCTCCTCGTGAGGCTGCGCCGATGAACGCGCGCGCTGGGGAAGCTGCTGCGGTCGCCGCTGCGGTGAATGCAGGCGAACCCGGTGCGAAGGGGAAGGCTGTCTTGGAATCCCAAGGTTGCCGTGCCTGCCACCAAGTAGGCAATCCGGCGCTCGCTCCGCAATTGGAAGGCATTTACGGGACGCAAGTCGAGTTAGCAGATGGCAGCAAAGTGAAGGTGGACGACGATTACATCCGCCAGTCCATTTTGCTCTCGACCGTCAAAGTAGTTAAAGGTTACCAGCCCGTGATGCCCCCCTACCAAGGGGTGGTGAACGAAGAAGAAGTGCGGCATGTCATCGAGTACATCAAGTCGACTTCAGGGAGTAAGAAATGAGTTCGGCTGTCGCTAAAGAAAAAAACTATCTCAATGCGTCGCATACGGTGAAGTCCTGGCTACTGACCGTAGATCATAAGCGCATTGCGATTCTCTATTTAATCTCTATCTCCTTTTTCTTCTTCTTGGGTGGTCTGGCGGCATTCATTTTCCGTCTGGACCTCATGACCCCGCAAGGTGATTTGCTCCAGTCGGACACCTACAATCGCTTGTTCACTATGCACGGCGTGGTGATGGTGTTCCTGTTCTTGGTGCCATCCATTCCTGCGACACTGGGCAACTTCTTGGTCCCGATCATGATCGGCGCACGCGATCTTGCGTTCCCGAAGATCAACTTGATGAGCTGGTACCTCTACATGATTGGCGGTGCTTTCATCTTGTTTGCAATCGTCGACGGCGGCGTGGATACGGGTTGGACGTTCTATACGCCCTACAGTACGGCTTTTGCGAAAACACACGTCGCTTTAACGCTGGTGGGGATCTTTATCGCTGGGTTCTCGTCCATCTTTACGGGCTTTAACTTCATCGTGACCATCCACAAGATGCGCGCGCCGGGGTTGACGTGGTTCCGTCTGCCTCTGTTCATTTGGGCGCAGTATGCAACGTCGCTCATCATGGTGCTTGCGACGCCGGTCCTCGCAGTGACTCTGTTCTTAGCGGCTCTGGAGCGATTGTTTGGTTTTGGAATTTTTGACGCTGCGAAGGGCGGCGATCCCGTATTATTCCAGCACTTGTTCTGGTTCTATTCGCACCCAGCTGTGTACATCATGATCTTGCCGTCCATGGGCGTGATCGCAGAACTCGTGACGGCTTTCTCTCGCAAACGGATGTTCGGCTACCGGTTTGTCGCCTTCTCGAGTATCGCGATTGCGGTCTTGGGCTTCTTGGTCTGGGGCCACCACATGTTCGTCAGCAGCCAGTCTCCGTATCTGGGAGTGGTGTTCTCGCTGATTAGCTTCTTGGTCGCCGTGCCTTCCGCGATCAAAACGTTCAACTACACAGCGACGATGTACAAGGGTTCGATCTCGCTCGAATCACCGATGCTTTACACCATCGGTTTCATTGGCTTGTTCTTGATCGGTGGTTTGACGGGGATCTTCCTGTCGACGCTCGCGACCGACGTCCACTTGCACGACACCTACTTCGTTGTCGCACACTTCCATTACATCATGGTCGGTGGCGCGTTGATGGGGTACTTGGGCGGCTTGCACTTCTGGTGGCCGAAAATGACGGGCCGGATGTACAACGAATTCCTTGCGAAGATTTCTGCGGTCCTCGTGTTCTGCGGTTTCAACTTCACGTTCTTCCCGCAGTTCATCGTGGGCTATCTCGGAAATCCGCGGCGCTACCATTTTTACCCGCCGGAATTCCAGATTTACCACGTGATGTCGACGGTGGGGTCCACAATCCTGGGGATCGGCTATGTGCTCCCGGTTTTCTACCTGCTTTATTCCCTGGTGAAAGGGGAGAAGGCTTCGGCAAATCCGTGGGGAGCCAAAGGCTTGGAGTGGCAAGTTCCATCTCCTCCTCCGACTGAGAATTTTACGTCACCCGTAGTCGTCACGGAAAACGCTTATGCGTACCCCGTGCGTGAACAGAAGGCTTAAGAGAGCAAGGAATAGCGAATGAGCGCGAACCCATACTTGGCCCACCATTTCGACGATCCGATCCAGCAGCGTGAGTCTGTTTCGTTCGGCATGTGGATCTTCTTGCTGACGGAAATCATGTTCTTCGGCGGGATTTTCGCGACGTACATCTTGTACCGGCACATGTACCCGGAGATGTTCCACGCGATGAGCCACCACTTAGATGTGCCGCTCGGAACGCTGAACACGGGCATTTTGCTCACTAGCTCTCTCACAATGGCGCTCGCAGTGAATGCGGCCCAGCGTGGCCTGCAAAAGCGCTTGGTGTCGATGCTAGGGATCACGACGCTCGCGGGTTGTGGCTTCTTGGTGATTAAGTACTTCGAATACGCCCACAAATTCCACGTCGGCACGGTCCCGGGGCCGCTCTGGCGCTTCGAATCTGAATACGGCGATAAGGCACAGCTTTTCTACAGCTTGTACTTCGGCGCGACGGGTCTGCACGGCTTTCACGTCTTGATTGGGATCGTCCTGCTGGCGTATTTCACCTGGAATGCGTCGCGGGGTGGTTACCCCGTGGGGCGTGCTCAGCGCGTTGAAATG
>JAIEOG010000100.1 GCA_019750655.1 bacterium | reverse complement strand
GCGCGATGCGATTGCTGTTTCGAGTTGTTCGGATACCCAAAAGTCTGTCGCAGCAACGGATACCGCCGCAGCCTGCACAGTGATGCGCCGGGCGCTCTACTTAATCGATCACCATACGCACCACTTGAAGCAGCTCTTTTCCAAGAGCATCGCTCTGAGTGAGTACTTTAAGAATGAGGCCTTCTACCAAGATCGCTTGCGCCGCCGCGTGAAGGCCTGCAATGACAACCGCATAAACTTACACTGTGTGGGACTCTGTGCGACGAAGTCTGAGCGAGTGGCTTACGTTTTGGAAACGTTGGGCTTCATGCACACGACGATCAATCTTTGCGACGAATTCTTTAGCTCCGATCCGCACTACCGCATCTCTACGATGGTGCACGAGTTCGGGCGGCTAGAGGGTATCAACCGAGACGAAGGTTGGAATACGAGCGATATCTTTCTCTGGGATGGGATTTTCCGCACTCTCGGTGACCTGCAGAATTACCAGTACATTGTGAATATGCCTTAACTGCCACCGCTGATACGCCGGCTAGCCAAATTCTCTTGGCGTTCCAGCCATTCGCCAGCTTCCGCCACGACGGCTTCCCTAAACAGTGTCTGTTTCAGCGATACGAATTGCTTGGCTTCGTGGATTTCTATCATGGAGAGCGGGTGCGAAGCAGGGATGCCAGTTTCCATGCGCGCCAGATCGCAATACTGTCCTTGTCCCATATACGCCGCCAGCGCATAGGCGCGGTCTATCTGGCTCTCGCGTAGGTGATTCTCCAAGAAAGCAGCGGAGCCTTGGCAGCGGAGACGTCCCACGGCTTCAAAAAACTCCCGCTGGGGGGCGATGCCTTGGTTTGCGATGATCCAACTCGCTGCTTCGGAGTGGAGTGATTCTGGCGCATGCGAAAGCCCCCAAAGAATCGCTTTGAGTTCTTCCTCGATCCAAGGGGCTGCGCTCATTTGCCGCCCCACGCGTTGTACTTGTTCAAATGTGTGAGGCCAGACAAAGCGCAAAAGAGTGACGCGGTTGATATCGATGCGCGATCTCGCTTGGACCTCTACAAGATCCAGAACCGTATCCATAAAGCCTTTTGCAAAGGCCTCTGGGTGCTGAGGGGCAAGAATAGTGAGCAGGTCTGCCGCGCGGCCTGCAGGCTTGGCATCCGCGCCCAGTAGGGCCCCACGAATTTTCGCAAAACTGGGCTCCAGTTCCTCCGCAGAAGCTTTCATATCGCCAAGCAGTGCGCGGATCCCGCGATCCGTTCGCAAGGCTTCCTCAACCAAGGCCGCAATGCCCGCTTTGCGATCCGCCGAAGCGGCGACCATACCAGCACGCAGCTTATCGATATGAACCTCGAGAGCCGCACGCGAGTGGGGGCTCATTTCCGCGAAAGCGACGTTGTCTCCGCTGAGTGCTCGCTCTAATTCTTGGATGAGGGGGAGTAACTGAGCAGCCAATTCAGGATCTCGGGCCCGATTGCCCAGTATGGGAATAGCAAGGGATAGGTTCGAAAGCTGAAACCACTTGGGTTCTATGCCTTGGCGGAAAGAAGCTGCTACATCGGCGATACGTTGGGAAACGGGAACTGGTGTCTCACCGCGTTCTCGCGGCTTCGCGGGGACTTTAGCAGGCGAGGAGCCCAATCCCGGCACGTATTGCACGATTGCGCCAACGCAGGCGCTAACAATCCCGCGAATAGAAAAAGAGCCTGCGGCAAAACACGGGGCTGAGAACAAAAGAAGGGCCAGGGCAAATGGCTGAACGCTGATACGCATAGGCCGGCATCTCTAGCATAGGAGCGTGGGCAGGAACCACCCCTGCCTCTAGTCGAGGTCGGTTCGGATCGTGTTGGGTAATTCGTTCTTCTGGTCTTTAGCGGGGAAGAGGCGCGTGAGCTGTGTTCCCATTTGGGCAATGGCCTTTTCCAGTGCTTCGGCGGCTTTGCCTTCGCGGATACCTTGGGTGATAAGCCGGACCTGCTCATCCCAAAAACCGGATTCGACTTTTGAATGGATTCCCTGATCGGCGACGACTTCCACTCGGTGTTCCCACTCCGAGAGGTAAACCAAAACGCCCGTGCGCTGGTCGGTTTCGGTCATTCCCTGAGTCAGGAAGGAGGCAAGGGCGGAACGGTGCACTTTGCGGGCGCGGTGGCTTTGCGAAACCAGAACTCGGCGCGCAGGGCCAAAGAGCGAAACGAGTACGCCCGCGAGCAAGCCCCCGCCCTGCCATTCCAGAACGCCCCAGATCGAGACATTCCATTGCGTAAATTCCCAGGTTCCTGCGCCGATAGTGCCAAGAGCCAGGCCTAGTGCGGCCCAGACCCAATAAGTCCACGCATAGGATCCGCTTGCGGGGACCGCACAGACAACGATTTCACCCGAAGTCCCTCTTTCGACTTCTGCGATCCGCGCCTCAATGCGCTTTGTTTCTTCTGGCGTAAAAATCATGGCTCACCAACTCGACGACGATCCACCGCCGCCAAAACTGCCTCCGCCCCCACTAAAGCCGCCTCCACCGCCGCCGCCCCAGCTTCCCCCACCAAAACCGCCGCCGCCACCCCAGTAATCATTGCGGCCTCGGCTCTGCCAGGAATGGCCGTGCCGCCGGCCGAAAGCGGAAAGTGCTAGCAGCATAAAGAAAGCGATGCCGAAAAAGATAAATACGATAAGGGGACTGCCTGAGTCGCGCGTTTCACGACGCGGCGGAGTTTCGACACCGCTATCGACCGATTTTCCCAGGCGCTCTCCGGCGGCAGCAATGGCTGCTGCGATGCCGTCGCGAAAACGCCCTTCGCGGAAGTAGGGGGCGAGTGTATCGCTCAAGATACGCTTCGTAACGATATCGCTTAAATCACCCTCCAGGCCGTAGCCGACTTCAAAGCGCATGCGGCGCTCATTGGGAGCGATGACCAAGAGTAAGCCGTCGTCTTTTCCTTTGACGCCCAGCTTCCATTTCTCGGAGACGGCGAGTGCGTAGGACTCGATGTCTTGGCCGTCTAGGCTGCTCGCGATCAAGATCGCCATTTGCACTTTGCCGCTGGCATTGAGTGCCTGGACAAGGCTTTCGACAGAGCGGTGTTCTGTGCTGGACAGAATCCCCGCCTGGTCCGTGACCTCGCTAGCCGGGCGATCGGGTGGCGAAGCCCATGACGGGTTCGCCAACCCCAGAAGGAGTAAGGCAGCGATCAAAATTCAACCTTAGGCGCTGTTTCGGCCCCTGGGGCGGCTGTGAAAGTCGCCCGGGGTTCGAGCTTCAGCAGGAACTTCGCCGTGATATTTGTCGGGAAGTAGCGCACCGCTTTGTTGTACTCGGCGACTTGTTCGATATACCGCTTGCGAGCGACGGTGATGCGGTTCTCTGTGCCTTCCAATTGGGCATTTAGGTCGCGGAAATTCTCATTGGCTTTCAACTGCGGGTATTGCTCCGCCACGATCAGCAAGCGAGAGAGGGCGCTACTCAATCCATCTTGGGCGCGTTGGTACTTCTGCAAAGCTTCGGGGTTGCTCAAATCGGATGCGTTGACCTTCGTCTGCGTAGCGCTAGCGCGGGCTTGGATGACCGCTTCGAGCGTCTCCTTTTCGTGTTTTGCATAGCCCTTCACCGAAGCGACGAGATTCGGCACAAGATCCAGCCGGCGCTGGTACTGGTTTTCGACTTCCGACCAAGTGGCTTTCACGTCTTCGTCGAGGCCTTGGAGGCTATTGTAGCCGCAACCGCTCAGAGCGAGCACGGCCAGAAAGAAACTCACAGACAAGCACTTCGTGTTTTTCATGCGCCCCAGTCTACCGCAACTGCCGGGTTTGGGAAGGTCCGTTTATAGACGAGCTAATCGGATTCTGAAGGGCCCCTAATACAATCCCAATACGGACTACCGATAATAAAGTATGTTCCTCGCTGACTTCCATGTTCATTCGAACTTTAGCGATGGAAAACTTTCCATTCCCGAAGTCGTCGATCTCTACGGCCGTCATGGATTTGGCGCTATCGCCATCACAGATCACCTCTGTGAATCTCAGGGCGTAATTGGCATTACCTCGGCTTACTTGGGTTGTTCACTCACCCCTGCGACTTACCCTCTGTATTTGGAAATCATAGCTTCCGAGGCGGAGCGCGCCTGGGAAAAATACCGCATGGTGGTGCTCCCTGGCTATGAACTGACCAAGAACATGCTTTCAAACCATCGCTCCGCGCACATCGTGGCCATCGGTACCACGCAATACCTCGAGGCAGATGGGGAAGTGATCGATTTAGTCCGCAGCATCCGCGCGCAGGGGGGAATCTCTATCGCGGCTCACCCAGTTTGGACGCGCAAGATAGAAAAGCAAACCTACTATCTTTGGGACAACCGCTTCGAATTGCAAAACGAGTTTGACGCCTGGGAAGTGGCTAGCGGCCCATTTATTTTCGACGAAGTCGCCAAAACGAAGCTTCCTAAAATCGCCAACAGCGATTTGCATCTCCCGCGGCACCTTACCGCTTGGAAAAATGAGCTTTCATGTGAACGGCACCCTGAAGCGATTCTCGAGGCCATCCGCAAGCAGCAGATGGACTTCCGCTTTTTCAACGCACAAACAGCGTTACTGAGGGAACTCGAATATGCTTCTCCTCGCTCTGCCGAGCCTTTTGGTCTGGGCTCTAGGCACCGTCAGTTTGTGTCTAGGGACCTGGTGTACTCTCAAGCGGTCGGGTAAGCGGCGGGCTCTGGGTCGGGAGCCCGCCGCTCTCTCGTCCCTTTCTGTTTTGAAGCCTCTCAAAGGGGCCGACGAAGGCCTTGAAGAAAACCTCCGCTCTTTCTTTCTACAAACGCACCCAGACTACGAACTTCTCTTCTGTGTCGCCGATTGGGACGATCCCGCTGTTCCTATCGTCGAAAACTTGATCCGGCAGTTCCCTCTAGTATCTGCGAAGCTGCTTCAGGGGCTGGCGCCAGAAAAGCTCAACCCCAAAGTGCAAAACATGCTGCCCGCGTACGCAGCCGCACGGCACGATCTGCTGCTAATTAGCGATAGCAACACACGCGTTCCCTCCGATTATCTAGAACAAATGAACCGCCTGATGGGGGAGGGAGTAGGAGCAGTCAGTTCGATCGTGGCGGGCCGTAACGCGCGGGGCTTGGGTGCATGGTTAGATGCCGCCTACCTCAACACGGCCGTGGCTCGCTGGATGGCGCTGGCGAATGTTTTTTCTCACCCCTGTTTGTCGGGTAAAGCGATGCTCTTGCGCCGTTCCGTGATGCGGCGGTTTGGGGGCTTGAAGAATTTGTCCCGCTACATTGCTGAAGACTACATGGCCGGCCAAGCGGTACGGCACTTGGGGCTTACGGTGGATATCACCCAAGCACCTATTGATCAGCATTTAGGCGAGTGCTCTTTCACAGCTTTTTGGCGCCGGCACGTGCGTTGGGGCCGGATCCGCCGCGCGCAATCGCCACCTGGTTTTTTCATTGAGCCCTTCTTCAATGTTTGGACATCGGGCCTGTGTGGCGCATTCGCTGTTTCGGCGCTTACCGGTTTTTCAGCCCCGCTTTTCTTCGGTACCCATTTCACCCTTTGGGCCGCGGCCGATGCTTGGGTGAACCACCGCCTATTAGGGGAGTGGGACGTTAGGCACTTTCTCGCCTGGTTCGCCCGTGAGCTCCTCGCTTTGCCCCAATGGATCCACACGGCCCTAGGCCAAAGCGTCTACTGGAGGGGGGCCCGTATTCGGCTCCTCGAGGGGGGCTTGGTTGCGGAAACCCCTTAAATACCTCTTCTAACCCTTCAAAATGACTAGAAGAACGGGTGCGCTTTGACACCACTTTGGGGTAGAGCCGGCTTCTGGCATAATGCGCCGCATGCGTAAGATCCGGCAATTACCGACTTTGCCTTCCCTATTGGCGGAACCAGGCTTGCCGGTCATCCACCGGGACATCAGCTGGTTGCATTTCAATGAACGCGTGCTCGATGAGGCGCGGCCCTCGAGCAATAACCCGCTGATGGAGCGGCTGAAGTTTCTAGCGATTTCGGCTTCCAACTTAGATGAGTTTTTTATGATCCGCGTGGCTTCGCTGAGCCGAAGCTTACGCACGCGGCGGCGCCTGTCCAAGTGGGGCAGTGATCTCGATCATCTGGAAGGCGTATGGCGCTCGATTCTGGAAACAGTCGCCAAGTTTGGCGCGAAACAACAAGAAGTTCTCGAGCTTTTGATTCCCGAACTGCGCGCACACCATATCTGCTTAGTCTCCGATGCGAATGAAAGCCCAACAGCGCATGCGATTGGCCGGGAGCTCTTTGAAACAGAGATTCTCCCCAAGCTTGCACCGCCAGAGACCTTTGAGCTTTCGAAATTGCAGTCTTTGCCCAATCTCAAGACGGCTGTGTTCTTTGCGGATCGCCTTTGGTTTACTTTGCCGCCTGGCTTGCCCTCGCTCTTGGCCACGAGCCGTGATGGCGAACGGTATTACTTTTTTCTCGATGATCTCTTAGAGAATTTCCTAGGCCCGACTTTCGGTTTGCAGGGCCGTTTGGGGTTGGTGCGCTTGACCCGCGATGCCGATATTTCTGTCGATATCGGTGAAGAAGATCCGGAATCACTACCCGATGTCATGATGTCTCGGCTTTTGTCACGAGAGAAGGGCATTCCCATGCGGTTGCAATACCGCGGAAACCTAAGCGATGAGTTGCTTACCAGCATGGCGGAAGTGCTCAAGCTGCGCCCCGAGCAGGTGTTGCCAGCGCAGGGAAGCCTTACACTCCAAGCTCTTTGGAGCGTCGTAAAAGACATGCCGCTCGACGCGGCCGAGAAGGGGCTCGCTTACCCACCGCTTTATTCGCCTTTGCCGGCTTTCTTTAAAGACCGAAGCCTGATTTTCGAAAAACTGCGTTCGCAAGACTATCTCTTGCACCACCCCTACGATCCTTTTGATGCGTTCGTGGAATTCGTGCACGCAGCCGCGGAAGATCCGAATGTTCGCATCGTCGAGCAGACGATCTACCGCATGGACGATGCCTCGCCTTTGATCGGCGCGTTAAAGCTCGCTGCTTCAAAGGGCAAGAAGGTACGCGTGATCATCGAGTTGCGTGCCCGCTTCGATGAATACAATAACTTGCGCTTGGCGGACGAACTGCGCAAAGCAGGTGTGGAAGTCGCGTATGGTTTGGGCGCTTTAAAGCTCCATGCGAAAACGACTTTGATAACCCGGGATGAGCCAGACGGTGTCCGTCTTTACACGCATTTATCGACGGGTAATTACAACGCCACGACCGCGCGCCAATACACGGATCTTGCGATCCTGACTTCGAACCAAAGCATCGGCAATGACGCTCGCCTATTTATGGATGCAGCCTGGGAAGGCAAAGTCCCGGGCGGGTTCAAGTGCTTGCTTTCCGCTCCCACAGGCTTGCACCGCAAGCTGCTCTCGCTAATTGAAGGGGAAACCAAAGCCGCGAAAGCAGGTGAAAAAACGCGCATCGTTTTCAAAGTGAACGCCCTGGTCGATCCGCAGATTGTCGACGCGCTTTACCAGGCGTCTCAAGCGGGCGTGAAGGTTGATCTGATTGTGCGGGGGGCTTGCTCTCTCATTCCGGGAGTGAAGGGCCTGAGCGAGAACATACAAGTCGTCAGTGTGGTGGATCGGTTTCTGGAGCATAGCCGTCTGTACTTTTTCGCAAACGCGCGCGCTTTGTATTTCTCCAGCGCCGATTGCTTGCCGCGTAATTT
>JAIEOG010000096.1 GCA_019750655.1 bacterium | reverse complement strand
TTTCGCGCCCGGCGTCGGAACTGAAGTGCGTGTTTCGGTTGCGCTGCGCGATGCGACCGGCGAGCAGATTCCAACGCTTTTGCCTTCGCCTACCAATCGAGAAGCGCGCTTGCGCCTGGGGAATGCGGTCGGATGGTTTTTGAGCGAAGGAAACAATCCCCGCCTTCGACGCTCTCTAGCGGCTTCTTGGGCTGCAAAAGCATTCGCCACTTCGCCGCTCGCGGACGAAGCAACCGTCCAATTGGAAAAATATCGGTTGGTATCAACCAAGGAATTTCTGTCCGGTAAGCAAGCCCACTGGGAACCGTACTATGATGCGTTGTTTCGCAGATAGCAGAGTAAAAGCCCGCTTAGTCGATTTCTTTTTTCTACCTGCTTCGCCCGCACCTTTGGCCATTCTGCGGATATGCATTGGTCTTTTGCTTCTCTACCAAGCCATCGTTCTAGCTCCCTTTACGTTCGAGCTGTTTGGCCGCGATGCTTTCGTCCAGGGTGACCTCGCTCAGTACTTGAGCAACCCGCACCTTCCCAGTATAAAAACATTCTTAAATGCTTTTTGGCCCTTGGGGCTCGTCGAATCCCAAGTCATGGTAGGCATCGGCGTGGCCTACACCCTGTCCTTGCTGTGCATGATCGTGGGTTACCGCACTCGAATTGCCACTCCTCTAGCTTGGCTGCTTCACTTAACCCTGATGAACACCGCCCCCTGCAGTAACTATGGAGCCGATCAGTTTTTGCATATCAGCCTTTTTTATCTGATGCTTTCCCCCTGCGGCGATGCATTCTCAGTCACCGCTTTAACTAAGCGGGGAGTCAGAACCACTGAGGCTCGTTTTTGGTTAAGGCTACTACAGCTGCATCTATGCATCGCTTACCTCGCCAGTGGCTTGGAAAAATCTGCCGGCGATCAATGGTGGAATGGCGAAGTTATTTGGCGCGCTTTGAACTTGCCAGTTTATGCTCAATTCGATGTGAGTTGGCTTGCGCCCCATTCCGGGCTTTTGAAATTGGCTGCATGGGGAACACTCGTGATTGAAATCGGTTACCCCTTGTTCATCTGGCTCCGTAAAACCCGCTTGGTTTGGGTTACCTTGGTAGCCTCGCTGCATTTGGGTATTGCGGTTTTGCTAGGGCTCGGCGTTTTCGGACTAACGATGCTTTCCTTAACGGTTTGTGCCTTTGGGCTTCCTCTGTTCTTTGAGAGAAACTCTTACCGGCTGGAAAAACCGAGGTCGCCCCAATGACTGGTCAGGCGATCGTGTTTTTCGACGGAGCTTGCGCAGGCTGCAACTTCTTCATCCGTTGGGTGCTTAAGGCGGATAGCAGGAAACGGATTTTAGTGGCGCCTTTGCAAGGAAAGGCGGCGGCATCTCTTCTGGAGGCCAGAACATTAAACTCCATCGTTTTGACGGTGGGTAGTCGTCGCTATGAAAAATCTGAGGCCGTCCTACGCCTCTGTTCGATGCTTAACTGGCAGGGCAAGATGCTCACCCCGTTATTGTTGATTCCGCGAGCTTGGCGAGATCGGGGCTACGATCTGGTTGCTGCCCACCGCTATCGCCTTGGCGTCTATTCGCCCCGGTGCACATTGCTATCCGCCGAGGAGAACTCTCGAGTCCTCGCCTGAAGCCGCTATTTAACTAAATTAAACTTGAGCAGATGAAATTCCTGCATCGGGCTTGTCACCTTTGAATAGACCTTTCTGAGCGAAATCTTCTCTCGGCCATCTCGCTGCCCTACAAAGGCATTCCCATCTTCGAAATCCATGAAAATGCGGCCCGTGTAGAAATCATAAGAGCCCCCCTGTGCATCATACTTGGGAGTGAGCCCATTTTTCATGATTGCCCATCCCCCAAACTCCAAGGGCGAAAAGGGGTTCTGGTTTCCTGGCTCCGCATGGGCGAGACCGATCGTTGTATAAAGATCCCATTTCTCTCCTGAAAAATCCCCACTGAGCTCCTGCATCATTTTCGCACTTTTGGGTAATGCTACTTTGCCATCTTTGCGAAAGTGAAATGTCCCCACGCGGCCAAAGTGTCGGGAGAACCAGATCCCACTCACTTCTCCGCCTCCAAATTTAGTTACTTGGAGAATGGAATCCACATCGGCATCTGCCTGACTGAAAACTATCTGGGGAGTCGTTAAAGGGTTGGGGTAGCCTCTCTCCTCGTAGTGGTAGGAGAGGCTTTCTGCTCCATTAAGATCACCGAAATAAAGAGTCGCAATCGCTGACATTCGCAGACTGGATGTTTCACCAGGTTTAGCAGGTGCCTGGTATGTCAAAAGGTTGAATGCCGCATTCTGGTACGTATCGAGATACTCATGGTGCAGGTAGCCGGTATATTCACCCTGCAAAGTCGAGACATCTCCGGCTGGCGGCTCGTTGACTTCCGCCCAAGCAGGGGCGGCTTGGACGGGTTGGATCAGTTGTGGACGAGTCATTTCGACGGAAGTTCGCATGAGCGTTGAACACCCATTACAATCAATTCCCCCATTGCCTTGCGAGCAAACTAGGTTTCCATGACTGGTAAAGACGGTGAGCCCGTTCTTAAAGAAATTAAAGGAGCCCTGAGTTATTTGTCCCCAGACACATTCCTTGCCCTGATACCGCGCGCAGCTTTCTTCGCTCTTTTCGCCGATCGTTCCAGTTACGGTGTAGGCCCTAAAGGGGTTCCCGCCTTGCTTGGAAACGCCGATAGAACGATAGGTGAACATCTGAAGGATCGTTTCCACGGGCTTATTGGTAAACCGACTATTGCAAACCCCGCGGTATTCCCCCCAGACAGGTTCGATAAGGGGGTATTTGAGTGCGGGCATCTGTTTACTGCTTAAGATAATTTGCCCACTTGCACCACCGTAGTTCGAACGAAAATCCCCGATGAAGTCCGTGCCGTTAAATTTTCTGACCACCAACGTTACTGGCTGATCGGGCTGTTCAAAGACTAGAGATCGGGTGCTGATGTTTGAATCAAACCGCACATCATCAAAGTGAATGCCGACATATTCGCCGGAAGCAAAATCCCCAAAATGGAGGGTTAAAATAGCTTTGAGGTAAAGGGTATTACCCTCCTCCCGAGAAGGGATGAAATCAAGCTTAGCGAATTGATCCCGCTTAATGCCGTCGTGTCGGAGAATTCCGCTAAATCGACCAAAGCTAGTCGTTGTCGCGGGCGCAGCCTGTACGGCAGATCCCAAACAAATCGATAAAAGAACAAGCCTCTTGATTCCCCAACCCATTTTTCGACCCCTTTTTACGCTTCAGTGGCCCTCATGAGATGTGTCCGACACCGGCACAGAGTCCACCGGACCACCGAGCGCTTTTTCCAGCTCAATTCTTTGAGACAGAAAATCAAATTTGTAAGTCTCCTCGCGAACCGCCACGTCGTAGAGGTTCTCGGCGGCCAACTTCACATCCATGGAGTTTTTCAATCCGCGTTTATATTCGCTGACCGTAAGCTTATAGTACTGAGAGGCCTGAGTGTGGTTCTGGGCTTCCAAATGCACGCGTGCCTCGATCGTTTTAATATGCCGAAAGGCTACTTCGGTTTGACTTACGGCTTGGAGAATCTGGTTTTTTAGTTCGGCTTCCGTGCGAAGCTGTTTTGCAATTTGCTCTCGTTTTTCGTGCATGGAATCAAAACCCGCAAAGAGATCGAACTTGGCAAAGATGCCAGCTGCGTAGGAAAAGCCCGCATCTGCCTGGGGACGGTAGTTATAATCGATATAACCCACTCGCGCTTCTAAATCGATGGTAGGAAGCCAGCGCGATCGCCAAACGCGAGATTGCGCTACCGCAATCTCCATTTCCCTGGTCGCAATGCGCACCGCCTCGCTCTCGTTGCGAATGCGGTTAACATAGTCCATAAGAGTTCCGCGTAAGTGCTGGTGCTGCAAAGAGCCGGAGGGTTCTACTGCCCCTCCGACTTCCTCCCCCAAGAGGCGTCGAAGAGAGGTGCGAGCTTCTTCGAGCTCCTGCTCGTAGAGCAAAACATCGGATTGTAAGATGGACTGTCGCAGATCGAATTCCACCACGTCCGAATCGACCGACAACCCAGCCGCACGGCGTTGTTTCGCCATTTTTTTGTGGGTTTCGTTTAAATCCAGAGCGTCCTTCTTAAGATCAATAAGCCCCTTCTTGAAGAGATAGGCATGGAATGCCTTCTCCACTTCTAAGCCGGTGCGAAATTTGGTCTGCGCTAACCTAATCTCCGCAATGTCAGCTTGCGTGTCCGCGATATCGCGTAGCGCCAGATGCTGAAATCCACTGAACAAGTTATACATGCCCTGCACATAACCAACCGGAGAGGAGTTTTTGCTCGTTAGCGTAGTGACGGTATCGGCACCACCGATGATAGAGAGGGTAGGATAAAAAGGCGCCCGACTACGACCCGCTTTAGCTTTAGCCTCTTCGAGAGCCTGCTCTTGCGCTTGCACCTCGAAGTTATGGCCGATTGCAAATTTCTTCGCCTCGTCCAGACCCAACTTCTGAGGGCTTTCAATCGCGGCCAGCGCGCTCATCGGCACTAAGACTAGAACTAGATTTAAACACCACTTCATCATTTTTTCGTCTCAACCTGCACTTCGGCTACCTTACGCTCTCCATCATGATCGGCTTCGATTTGTACAATCATTCGCGAGGCGGGCGCTTCCGCCACGTCTATTTCAAAAGAGTCCTTGCTCGCACGAACCTCACCCGAGGAAACTTTGCCTTTCCGAGGATCGCGCACTTTTACGCTGGCAATTTTGACGCTCGTCATGGGGACTGCCGTAAACAACACGGAGCTCGGCGTTTCAAGGATGAGGGGATATATCTTCACTTTCTTGCCGGCTTTTTCGAAGACGACCTCGAAGAAGAGGCTTTTCTCTTCTTCCTTTTTCTCGTCATCATGGCCGTGTTCGCTATGACCTTCCTCGGAGTGCGCGTGGCCCGCTTCTTTCACCGCGCCGCCATGTAAACCCGGCGGAGTAGTTCCTGGCACGGAGTGGTCGCCGTGGGGATAGGCAGTTGATTGAACAAGAGCTAATGCGAACACGGCGGCTAGCGTTTTCATCCTATTTCCTTTTCAGTTTTGACTCCGACATAGGCCTCAGCGGACCGGCGGCCGAAGTGATAAAAAACCGTGGGCGTTACGAACATGTCTAATAGAGTAGAGCTAAATAAGCCCCCGAAAATGACTACCGCCACTGGGTGCAGAATCTCTTTTCCGGGTTCTCCCCGCGACAAGATCAAAGGAACCAAGGCTAGACTCGCGGTCAGCGCAGTCATTAACACCGGAACCAAACGCTCCAGAGATCCACGGATCACCATTTCACGGTCGAACTTGCACCCTTCTTCTTTCATTAAGTGCAAGTAGTGCGAGATCATCATGATGCCGTTGCGAGAAGCGATCCCGCACAGAGTGACGAATGCCACCATCGAAGCCACTGATAAAATGCCATCGGAAAGAAAGATGGCGACCACACTCCCAATGAGCGCCATGGGAATATTGAGCATGATCTGAACTGCCAAGAAAGAAGACTTGAAGTGCAGGTAAAGAACGCCAAAAACACCTAGAATGGAAATCAGACCCAAAAGCAGCATTGTGCGACTGGCTTTTTGCTGGCTCTCAAACTGCCCGCCGTACTGGATGTAATAGCCCTGCGGCAGTTTCACATTTTTTTGAATTCGGGATTGAATATCCTGCATGATGCTATTCAGATCTCGGCCGGAGCTATTGGCCTGCACCACCAGACGGCGCTGCATGTTTTCGCGGTTAACCATATTAGGCCCAGTTGTTTCATAAACATCTGCGACCTGTTGGAGAGTAACCTTGGAACCATCGGGCATCGTTTTAACCACCACATTTTTGATCTTATCGATGCTGCTGCGAGATTCGTCATCAAAGCGCATGAAGACGTTGTAGATTCGCTGACCTTCGAGGACCTGCGAAGCGACCTCGCCCTCCAGAGCCATTTCCAAAAGGGTTGCGAGTTCGCCGACGACCATGTTGTATTTCAGTACGTCTTCGCGAATGAAATCGACCTTAATCTTGGGAATTTCTACTTGCGGTTCAATCTGCAAATCCACAAGCCCCGGGACATCTTTGATAGCCTGATAAATCTGGGCCGCGGTAGACCGCGTCTGCGGAATGTCTGTGCCGAAAATCTTAATCGCGATTTGAGCTCGAACACCCGACAGTAAATGATCTAACCGGTGCGATATCGGCTGGCCGAGGTTAATAAATATGCCGGGAATCTCCTGAGTGAGCCGGGATCGGATTTCCTCTAAAACCACGTCTCTGGGCCGGCCTTCCTTTTTGAAGTCGACATCGATTTCGCTATTGTTGACGCCTTCGGCATGTTCATCCAACTCAGCTCGCCCCGTCCTTCGGCTTACCGATGCAACTTCTGGAATTTGCATGATTAGCTTTTCGGCTTTAGTTCCAACTTCGTTCGAATAGGTCAGTGAAACACCCGGAGGGAGAATGACGGAGATCATTGCGGTCCCCTCATTAAACTTTGGCAAAAACTCCCGCCCCATAAAGGGAATGAGTGCTACCGCCACCATAAATGCTCCACCAACTGACATCACGACCGTTTTGGGATGCTCTAGCGCCCTGCGAAGTACCTTTTCATCCCAGTGCTTAAGCTTTCTGACCAGCCAGCCATCCGCCTCTTCCTTCATGGCCTTCATCGTCGGCAGGAGATAAGAACACAACGCAGGCGTCACCGTCAGCGAAACCGCGAGAGACGCCACTAGAGAAATCACATAGCCAATTCCAAGCGGCGCAAAAAATCGTCCTTCCAGGCCTCCCAACGAAAAAAGAGGGATGAAAACCAAGACAACGATGATCGTTGCGAAAACAATCGAATTGCGAACCTCTTTGCTCGCTTCGAACACCACTTCCATAGCCGGACGGGGGTTTTCCAGGTGGCGGTTCTCGCGCAGCCGGCGAAAAACGTTTTCAACGTCCACGATGGCATCGTCTACGAGTTCGCCGATCGCGACCGCGAGACCCCCCAGGGTCATGGTGTTGATGTTTAGACCAAACCACTTGAAAACGATCGCGGTGATGACGAAAGAAAGAGGAATTGCTGTCAGCGTAATCGCCGTGGTACGGAAGTTTAAAAGAAACAGAAAAAGCACGATCGCCACCAAGATGGCGCCATCGCGCAGTGCTTCTTTCACATTCTCTACCGCGTGCTCGATGAAGTCGGCCTGCTTGAATAGGTTTTGATGGATCCGCACGCCCTTTGGGAGAGTGGGCTCGATCTCGACCAGCACTTTAGCAATCGTTTCAGTTAATTCGAGAGTGGAAGTGCCAGGCTGTTTTTGCACACTCACAATCACACTAGCTTCGCCGTTGATGCTAGCGTCGCCGCGCTTGACCTGAGGTCCAAAACGAACCTGGGCAACTTCCTTCACTCGTACTGCACGACCAAAGAAACTCCCAATCGCGGAATTTTCCACTTCTTCGAGCGACTGGATCCGCCCCACGTTCTGAATCAGCAGTTCTTTCTTGCCGAGATCGATAAAGCCACCGGTGGTGTTCTGGCTCAGATGCGTCAGATTGTGCTGAACCGCATCCAGCGCAATGTTGCGCTTACGCAACTCCTCAGAAGAAAGCATGATCTGGTACTGCCGCACGCCGCCACCAATTGGAATGACCTGCGCAATCCCCGGGATCGAGAGCAAAC
>JAIEOG010000016.1 GCA_019750655.1 bacterium | reverse complement strand
CGGCGCTGTATGCCGCCGCGGTATTTGTATTCTGGGGAGTGCCGCTGCTCTTATTCGGGGTGCGCGGCTTTTCGGGATTGAGCGATGCTTTTTGGTGGGGGCCTCTGGGCGCGAGTCTCGCACTTGCGATGAGTGTGGGCGCTCTGGCAACGGCGTTAGCGTTTGCGCTTTGCTACGGAGCTCGGGGATGGGGGCCGTGGGCGAAGCGCACGATTGCGTGGCTCGCGACGGTGCCGCTCGGTGTATCGAGCATTTTATTGCTCCTGGGTTGGCGCTTGGCGTTTCCCGAGTGGTTGTATTCGGATTCGGGGCGTTGGCTGGGGGTGGTGCTCGCGCAGTCGTTGCTCGCGGTTCCGCTTGCGATTCGGCCTTTGCACCAGGGCTTCGAGCGGCTGCCAGAAGTTTGGTACCGCGTCAGCCGCAATCTTGGCGCAACTCCTTGGCAAGTTCTGCGCTGGGTAGAATGGCCCGCTTTGCGTCCGGCGGTGGGCTTAGCTTTCTTGTTGGGGGCGGCGCTGTCGCTAGGGGAAACGGGTTCGACTCTGCTTTTTCCGGCACAGAGCACGCAAAACCTGACCTACGTGATTTACCACTCGATGGCGCGCTACCGTTTTGAACAGGCCTATGCGGGCGCTCTGGTTTTGCTCGGGCTCACGGCAGTGTTGGCACTTTTGCTTTCTCGTTTGGAAAGAGGCAGAGCACTGTGAGTCTTTTGCGACTACAAAACTTGCGCTTTCGGCGTGGAAGTTTTCAAGGGACGGTGCCGTTCTTAGAAATTCCTGCAGGCACGATCACGGGTGTATTCGGTGCGAGTGGCTCGGGAAAGTCATCGCTTCTGGAAGCGATTGGCGGCTTTCTGCCGCTAGAAGCAGGCGAAATCTGGGCCGCGGATCGACGCATCGACGGGCTTCCGCCAGAGAAGCGGCAGACGGCCACTGTTTTTCAACGCAGCGCCTTGTTTCCACACCTTAATATCGAGCAAAACATTGCTTTTGGTTTAGCCTTGCGCGGAGAGCCGGCGGCCGCACGGTTGGAACAAGCGCGCTTATGGTTGCGCAAAGTAGGCCTCGAAGGGCTGGGCGAGCGCGCGGCTTCGCAGATCTCCGAGGGGCAAGCACAGCGTGTGGCTCTGGCGCGCGCGTTGGTAGTGGGTTTCCCCGTTCTACTTTTGGATGAGCCTTTCTCGGCACTAGACACCCACACACGCCACGGCTTGCGGGAACTGGTGAAGAATCTCGTGGAAGAACACCAAGTCGCGGCCCTCTTGGTTTCTCACGATCCCGAAGATGTTTACGCCATGGCGACGCAGGTGATTGAGCAGGACAAAGGCCTGGTGCGGTGGGCGGGGCCTGTCGGTGAGTGGAAGCCTTTGGTCTAGCCGGGCAACCTTTCGGCTGCCCAGCCAGAGTTCAAACTACCGAGCGCACTGCACTTGCATGCTGTAGTCGCAGCGGATGTAAGGGGCGCGCGATTCGCACGCGGAAGCCGCGGATTCCGCAGCTTGCCCTCGAGTAAGCTCACAAGCGGTTCCCACATTGAATTGCCCGCCTCCGAAGTACCCAGAAGTGCCACCCGCGCAGCAACCGCCTGGGTACGAATGCGCAAGCTGCCGCCCGGCGATTCTCTGGTTTACCCAGTCCGCGGTGCCCAAGATGAATTGGAAGGTAGACCCGCCCGCAAAATAAACACCGACGGAACTATCGCGGAGAGTGGCGTGTGATTCGCCCGTTAAAAACAGAAGACCTAGAACAACCCATTTCATAAATAACCCCCATAGGCGTATGGAAATCTCACGCCATGGCGCTCGCCAAGGGGGTAGCGGAGTTTTGCAGAGATTCTATTGGCAGATCTGCCTACGGGCGAATGGCCCGGAGAACAGCGGTGCGTGCGACGGGGCGCGTGCGCTCCGCGGACATGCGTGCCGCACCGAGGGCTTCGGCAGGTTCAATTTCCCAATGGCTTGGGTGGTTTTGGAGGGCTTCTAAGAGCGCCAAGTGCATGGAATGGCCGCCGCGGAAGCTGACCATCTCGCCTTCTATCCAGCAGCCAATCAGCGCAAGATCGCCGAGGGCGTCGAGAAGCTTGTGGCGGACGCATTCGTCGGGGAAGCGCGCCCCTTCGCGGTTGGCAATGCCGTCATCGGAGAATGCGAGAACGTTTTCCACCGAGGCGCCCAGAGCCAGTTGCGAAGCGCGTAAGCGTTCCACGTCGCGCAGGAATCCGAAAGTACGAGCTGCGCAGACTTCTTCGATAAAGGCGCCTGGAGTGAGTTCCAAAGCAAAAGTCTGCAGGCCAATCGATGGGTGCGGGAAATCAATCGAAGTCGTTAACCGCAAGCGTTCGCGTGGCAAGAGTTCACAGACCACACCATCGCGGAAGACTTTGACGGGTTTTAGGATCCGCAAGACCGGGTTTGAAAACGATTGGAATTCGATCCCAACATCGAGCACGGCCTGGATGAAGTCATGGGCGCTGCCATCGAGAATGGGGATTTCGGGGCCCTCCACTTGGGCCAGGACGTTGGTGATCCCCAAGGCATAAAGCGCTGCCATCAAGTGCTCGACGGTGCCGACGCGGGTGTCGGGCTCCCCTGCCACGCCAATGGTCGTGGCCATTGCGGTTGCAACGACGGAATCGAAGTGTGCCAGCATGCGGTTGGGTGTCGCCAGGTCACGGCGTTCGAACACGATCCCGTGGTTTGGGGGCGCTGGGTAGAGCGTTAGGGCGCAAGGGGCGCCCGTGTGCAGACCGATGCCGCGGACGGTAGCGGCGCCGCGTAACGTTTTTTGAATTCGGTAACCCTCGGTCGAGGAAAAGTAGTCTTCCATGTGCTGCCAGGATCCTAAGCAATTGGTGTACCAGAGGTGGCTGTTCTGGCAAAGCTTGATGGATAAGGCTCTCCAGTCGGTGCGCTGTGGCAAGCGCGTCGAAAAAGCGACATTTCTCTGCTTTCGTGTGGGGAAATCCCCACAGCTCCCATCGCGGTATTCACTGGGCCTGGCCAAGGGCAGCCGCAGGGGCTAGGATTAGCAAATCATGAAGCCCATCCGAAAAATCGTGATTCCAGCTGCGGGTGTGGGCACTCGGGGATTGCCTTTTAGCAAAGAAATCCCCAAGGAATTGGTGCCCATCGTCGATACGCCGGCTCTCCACCTCATTGTCGAGGAAGCGATCCGGGCCGGGATCGAACAAGTGGTTCTCATCACCAGCAAGGGTAAGTCGGCCCTGGAAGATTATTTCGATCCATCCCCCGCGCTCGAAGCGTTTTTGCGCGGCCGGGGAAAGAACGAGTTGGCCGATCGAGTGAAGAAAATCGGGCAGATGGTGGAAGTGATCAGTGTCCGCCAAAAAGAGCCGTTGGGTCTGGGGCATGCGGTTTTGTGCGCGCGTCCGGTTTTAGGGGACGAGCCCTTCGCGGTGGCTCTCGGCGACGAGATTTTTCCGACGGCAAATAGCCCGCGCGGTTTGCAGTTCCTTTGCAAGGCAGCGGAGCAGGGCGTTTCTACGATTGGTGTACTCCCGGTGGAGTCCAAGGACGTAAACCAGTACGGCATCATCGATACGGGCGGTGCAAAACTCGGTGACGGCGCCTGTAAAGTCTTGCGCACCGTCGAAAAACCGACGCCCGACAAAGCGCCAAGCCCTTACGCGATTATTGGTCGTTACGCTTTTCATCCCGAGATCCTCGATGCGCTCAAAGAAGTTCGGCCAGGTTCGGGCGGCGAAATCCAGCTGACGGATGGTCTAGATACTTTGGCACGTGCGGGCCGCCTTCAAGCGGTGCTTTTCGACAGCAATCGCTACGATGTCGGCAACCACCTTTACTATGTGTTGGCCCAAGTCGACGAAGCGCTCCGGCGCCCCGAACTGGCGAGCCGTTTGCGCCCTCTACTCCAAGCGCGCCTGGAGGCGAAATGAAGTTTTTGCTCTTTTTACTTTTGAATGCTCCTGCTTTTGCGGCAGTCCCCGTCGGCGAAATGGTGAACGATGCTTTCTCGGGACGCAAAATGCCCGAAGGCATCGAGATGAGTCTCAAGCACGTCGTCCAAGTTCGCGAAGGCAGCTCTATTGAGGTCACGGAAACGCTGACGGGCAGCCGTAGTGGTGCCGTGAGCCTTTGGCAGATCGGCGGCCAAAGCTATTTCAGCGAGTGGACCGGCCGGGATTACGCTTTCCGTGGCAAAACTTTGCAATCGCGTAGTGCTGTTTGGATGGAATACTACCTAGACCGTACAGGCCAAGAATTTCTCGACCGCCTTTTGCGCGAGCAATTTGTCCGACGCGATCAGCTTTCGCTCTTTGATTCGGCTTACGATCCCAAAGGTGATCCCAAAACTTGGGAAACCAAAGACAAAGTCGCTCGTCGGGACGACGTTTTTTTCCGCAAGGTGGGCTCCGACGTAGCTGTCCGTGTCCAAGGCAGTCGCGGCGGCAGCGAGCAGAAGGCAGTTTATTTTCTGCGCGATCGCAAAGACGTCTCATTACGCCGCCTTGAGTGGCTTGGTTCGGATACGGCGACGATGGATTTCCTAAACCCTGCAACGCTCTCGGGAATGGGCCGTGTGCCGCGCGTGATTTCGCTCACGGTGGGCGGTTCTGAGAAAGTGCGCACGACTATCACCAGCGTGCGAGCAGCGAAGCGAGATACTTTAGCGACCGCCCGCGTTTCCGGTCGGACTTTGCCAGGCGTCCCCACCGGAGAAGCCGAAGAAGCTTTGCGCTGGATACTGCGTTACCGATGAGTGAAACCAGCCTAATCGATGTCGCAGTTCCCGTTCGGGTGGGGTCTTCTTTCCATTACACTTTTGATCCGCAAGCGACGCCTTTGACGGTGGGGAGTGTCGTCGAAGTGACTTTCGCGCGGCGCGCGACGTATGCATTTGTCCTCGGATTTCCAACGGCGACTGAAGTGCCTAAGGATAAGCTACGGCCCATCGGCTCTGTGTTAGTTCCCGAGCCGCTTTTCGATGAAGCCATGCTGAAGTTTTTCCGTTGGGTGGCTGAGTACTATTGCCACCCCTTGGGAGAAGTAATCGCTGCGGCTGTGCCCAAGGCTTTTATTACGGCCACCGACAAACAGCGGGCGAAGGCGCTCGAGACCAAGCCCCTAGAATTTGAAGGCCTCAAGCACGAAAAACCTCAAGAGCTCACGGCCGATCAAGCTAAGGCCTTGGCGGAAATCGACGAAGAGACGGCGCGCCCGGTCTTGCTCCATGGCGTGACGGGCAGTGGAAAGACGGAAGTCTATATCCAAGCTCTCGAGCGCACGCTCGCCGCCGGCAAGACGGGCATGATTCTCGTCCCCGAAATCGCCTTGACGCCGCAGCTCTTGGGTCGATTCTCGTGCCGCTTTCCAGGTAAAGTCGCTGTCCTACACAGCGACCTCTCTCCGAAAGAACGCCTGGCGCAGTGGGAAAAAATCCGCCGTGGTATTTGCACGGTAGTGATTGGCGCGCGTTCGGCGGTGTTTGCGCCGCTGAAAGACTTGGGCTTGATTATCGTCGATGAAGAGCACGAGACTTCTTTCAAGCAAGAAGACTCTCTCCGCTACCATGCGCGTGATGTCGCCATCGTTCGAGCGAAGGCCACCGGTGCCCGCGTGATTTTAGGTTCTGCGACGCCGTCGTTGGAGAGTTATTCCAATACGCTTTCGGGCCGCTACCGTTACGTCACTTTGCCCAACCGCGTGCACCAACGCGAAATGCCGCGCGTGGAAATCGTCGATTTGCGGCCGAAGGAAGACTGGCACTCCCTCGAGACGCCTTGGTTAAGCCGCAAGCTGGTCGTGCGTTTGCGCGAGACGCTGGCTGCGGGCCAGCAAGCGATGCTTTACCTCAATCGGCTGGGGTATGCCCACTTTCTGTACTGCGGGGATTGCGCGCACACTTGGCGTTGCCGCCAGTGCGATGTCGCTTTGACGTATTACAAACACCCGCCTTCGTTGCGCTGCCATTACTGCGGCAGTTCGCACGCCGTTCCGAATAGCTGCGAAGCTTGCTCCGGTACGGCATTGGAAACTTTGGGCGTGGGCACGGAGCAGGTGGAAAAGGAACTCAAAGCCATTCTGCCCACCGCACGGATTTCGCGGCTCGATCGCAGCGTGATCAAAACACGCCATGATTTGGAGTCCATCCTGACGTCCATCGCTTCTCGCGAAATCGATATCGTTATCGGTACGCAGATGCTGGCCAAAGGCCACGATTTTCCAGGCATTGCGCTGGTCGGGATTTTAATGGCAGATGCGACGTTGAACTTGCCCGACTTCCGTGCGAACGAGCGGACCTTCCAAGTTATCACTCAGGTTTCCGGCCGCGCGGGCCGTGGGGGGATTCGAGGGGAAGTCATTCTGCAGAGTATGAATCCCGAATCACCTATTCTGCACCAAGCGATTGCGGGAGATGCGGTAGCGTTTTACAAAGCGGAGTTACTCGCGCGCGAACAAGCCGGTTTCCCACCGGTAAAGCGCCTTGCGATGCTGCGTTTCCAACATAAGAACGCCCAACGCGTGCAAGAGTTCTCCGAGTGGGTTGTGCAGTTTTTGAACCAAAAAAAGAAAAACAGCTGCCAGATCTTAGGCCCCGCAGAGGCGCCGCTGTCTCGCCTGAAGAATCTCTACCGGTGGCACTGCCTGATCAAAGCTGATTCCGTCCGCGAGTTGCAGCAGACACTCCATCTCGCACAGGAATACGCGCAGCACTTAAAAAGCGGCGTGCAAATGGCCGTCGATGTCGATCCCGTAAACAGTATGTAGGAAAAAGAGCCGAGGGCGTGGAGCCCCCGGCTTTGAAGGGCTTACTTCTCGTCGGCAGAACAGGTAAAGGCACGGCGTGGACCGGCATCCTGGGGTTCGTTGCCTGTTCGAGGCAGGAACTTGTAGCTGACTTTGAGCGATTTTCCGTACTTCTGGAACGAAGGAGCCGGGTGGACGCCCGCTACTTCCAAGGAAGCCCGCTCGCCGTCTGGAAAGACTTCTAAGGTCAGTCCCGTGAGCTGCTGCCCGAAATCTAAGTAAGTGCTCTTGTCGCAGTTTTGCAGCAGATTCAAAACGCGCGCGAGATCGTTATTCACGTCTTTAAGCTGAGTGCTGCTCAGTTTAGAAAGATCGCTCAGATCATAATCCACGCGACGGCCTTGCACCGCGCCTGCGGTAAGTGTGAAACCCAATGCGCCCAACAGCGCGTATTTAGCGTACATGTAAGTACCTCCCATTTAGGCGAGACACTAAAGAGGCAGGGTAGGCCCTTCAAGCCAAGGTACTGTTGGCTGACCCTTTGCGTTAACTTCTGTTAGGCAATGCCTACGAGTCGGAACAAGTACACAGTCGCCCATTGCACGGGCAGAGCGATGTATTTCAATCCACCGGCCACCATGACCAAGAGCAGACCGATTCCCATGAAGGGCGCCAAGCGGTAAAAGCCTGCAGCCATTTTTCCGGGCATGAACAGCTGCACGATATTGAAACCATCGAGTGGCGGAAAGGGGAGCAGATTAAAGACAGCGAGCATGAGGTTCGCCTGCACCGAGACGAAAAGAACCAGCTGCAGTGGATCGCTGATGTTGTATTCGCCAAAACCAAAAGGCGGCAACCGCGCTACGCCGCCGATGATGCCCACCG
>JAIEOG010000032.1 GCA_019750655.1 bacterium | reverse complement strand
TTTAACCGGAGCTTCCCACAGAGGTGTCATCGGCGAGCCCGTTAGGGCTTGCCGACGACAGACCAATCCTGCGCTAGAAGCTCCTCAATGAAGCGCAGCACATGCGGTGCGTTCACCGCGGTGAACTCCGGACGGCCGGTGTGTTTGCGGATCAACTGCCCCGCGCCAAGGCCAATAGAAGCGGACTGAAGTCCCGACATCAGCTGCCGGATCTCCTGCTGTAACTGCGCTGTTTGCAATTGAAGCGCTTCTGTTCGGAATTTCTGCAACTCGGCTGCCAATTCCTGGGGGGTTGCTATCTGCTTCCCCTCCGCTTTCGCCTTTTCCAACTCTTCTGAGCGGGCGCGCATACGCTCGCCTAGGTCCTGCAACTGCTTCGCATACACTTGCGCTGCTTCAAAAGAAGTGTCCTCCGGTTCCCACGATTCGGGAAATACGGTCGTGCGTAAGAGAGACAGAAGTTCCCCCGCATCGACCCCCGACGGCACATTGAAGGTCGCCCGGCGCACCATCGCGTCTCGCGCGCTTTCCGTCGTGACGGTCAGGCTGTTTTTCGTATCTACTGCGGCGATTAGAAACGTAAGATCGACTAATTCCCCTACTGTGATGCCCGGGTAGCCCGCAGGGATTTCCACATTGAGGTTGATAATCGTCTCAGTGCCTCGCCCTTCCGCGGTTAAAGCAGTGGTATCCAGGTTATAAGTGAATGCCGGGTAACCTTCCTTTTGCACAATCTTGGAAAGCTCGGGCAGGAAATCGCCCAGCTGCATATCCACGACTTTCACAGAATTCTTAATCCGGCGGCTCAAGACCGGTACTTGGGAAAGATCTTTAGGGGCCGGAGCAGCCGGCAAGGCTTTAAAACCTGCTTCCGCCTTTAGGTACCATTGGACTTCCCACGAGGCTTGGAGCGCGAGCAGTGAAGACTTCGTCGAGACATAGAAACGGAATTCCTGATCGATCTTCCGCTCTTTTGCGATGCCCGCTACCACAGATTCAATGCGTTCGGCCTGCACCACTTTTGGATCAAAGGAAAACAGAACAGTCGTATCCGGGCGTTTAGCAAACTTCGAAGTGATCAAAAGAACATTCGGGGTCGCGCGGAAGGCCATCCCCTGCTGATCTAGAACCGCTTCTAAAACCTCATGCGCCGGCCCATCTGCGCCATTCTTGAAAACGATAGTTTCAGAACCTCTCCCCTCCGCAGTGAGGGACACAACGTCGAGCATCACCGGAACACCGATGGCTTTGGACACTCGTTTTGTCCAGGCTTCCATGGTCTCGTCTTCGTCTTTGAGGGGCATCGGAGCCTTTTTACAAAGCGCCTGCTCCAGAACCGACATCTGCGGCGCTGACTGCGCATCGCAAACCCCGGCTTGCGCCGCGGAAACCACTAGTAGGGAAAGTGCCAAAACCAAACGAATCATGAGACCTCCAAGCCTTATTGGGCCGAGACGCTAAGGTTCCATTCCGCAAAGGTCAACGGAGAGCTTCGCGGGCTACCGAAAAGTGAACCAGATCAGCTTCAGAAAGCAGACTCTTCAAAGCTTTCCCCTTTCCCTTTCCTGCAAAAGACTTATCTTGACCCTATGCGTCACCTGGCCTCACGAGATCCTGTCACGGAAACGGATTACCAGGACCTACTGAGTTTCTTTGAAAGCTCCCCGCAGCTGATGGGAATCGTGGAACTCGAAGGCGATCAAGTCACCCACCTGCTCGCAAACCCGGCGACTGCGAGGTTTTACGGCGTGGCGACCGATTCTTTGCGAGGCAAACGTCCCGCGGAATTAGGCCTCTCAAGCCAAAACCGGGAAGCCTGGCTCAAACTTTTTTACCAAGCACTCGAAACGCGGGAGCCCGTCCGTTTTGACGTGCAAAATGAATTGAACGGAAAGCGCTACTGGTTTGCGTCCACCGTGATGTTCCTGCGTTACTCCGCATCGGGAAAGCCCGTCTTTTCTTATTTCGCTGCCGATATCTCGGAGCGCAAACGGATCGAGCTCGATCTGCAAGCAAGCCAGCAAAACCTTTCACGCCTACGGGACATCACTCCGGTCGGGATCTTCCAGACGGACGCCGACGGGAACTTTGTTTACGCCAACGAGCCCTGGTTCGCTTTATCAGGAACGACGTTGAATGCCGCAGCAGGAAAAGGCTGGTACAACATCGTGCACCCCGAAGACCGCGAGCTTCTCTGCGAGGAGTGGAAAAAATCGGTCGAGTCGGGAAAGCTTTTTTCTCTCACACACCGCTACCTCACTCCCCAAGGTGAAGAAATCTGGGTGAAGAGCCAGGCCATTTCGCTGCTGGGACCCGACGGGAATGTCACGGGCTATCTGGGCTCTGCGCAGAACATCAATGAACTGAAAAAAGCAGAATTGCAGGCGGAAGATGCCACGCGCGCAAAATCGGAATTCGTGGCGCAATTGAGCCATGAATACCGCACACCGCTGGCGGGGATTTTGGGGTTATCGGAGCTGTTGAACCAAACGCCGCTCGATGCCGAACAACAAGACTACGTCGATACCATCCGCGGCTGCGGCGAATCGCTCCTGAAGCTGATTAACGAGACGCTCGATCTTTCAGCCATTGAGGCACGCAAGATGGAAATTTGCGCGGAGCCCTTTGATTTGCCGAGCTGGCTCGAAGCGACGCTTTCGATTGTGCGGAACACCTTGGACGGGAGACCCGTCACGATGGATCATTCCCTCACGCCGGCAAGCCCACCTCGGTTGGTTGCCGATCACGAGAAGATCCGGCAGGTACTCATCAATCTCCTGGGCAATGCTGTAAAGTTCACTCCTAGTGGCCGTATTGATGTAATCGTCCGGGTAGAACCAGGCTTGGGCAAAGCCGCTACGTTGAGTTTATCAGTGCGCGATACGGGGCCTGGCATTCCACCCGATAAGGTCGATGAGATCTTCAAGAGCTTTGTGCGCCTTAAGAGCGCTTCCAAACAGGACGCTGGGGGGACGGGGCTCGGCCTAGCCATCACCAAGAAAATCGTGGAAGCGTTAGGCGGGAAAATCCACGTAGAGAGTAAACTCGGAGACGGCAGCCGCTTCCAGGTTACCCTTCCCGTACAAACGGTTTAGTATTTACTGCTGGATCAAGCGCGCAAACCAGCCCTTGCCGAAAGCCTCATCGGCAAAATCGCGCAGGCCCTGCGCATCGGGAGAGTTTTTGAAATTTTCCCAGAGCTGCTGTTGACCGAATCCTTGAAAGTTTCGTATTTGATTCCCCTCCCGGAAAACCTTAACGGCACGTTCGGAGAGGTGGCGGACTACCTGCACGAGCTCTGGCTTTTCTTCAAAGAGATTCCTGCCGCCCCGAGCGTAATAATCCCGGTTGGCCTGGAGCATCGCAATCCCATAGGTAACAAACTCCATCGCGCCTTTGACCTCATCGATGTTTCCCGACTCGCGCCATTTCCCAGCACGAATGAGTTCCACGGCCGTTTCTGCTCCAATGGTATAAGCTGCCAACTCGTCCAGAAGATAACTTGGGCGATCGTTCCAATTCCGCATCCCGACTACATAGAGTCCGTAACGGTGATCCCGCAGGCTTTTGGGAACATACTCAGCAACATGTGCTTTTTGGAATAGCCCTTTGTCGGTGCCATCTGCCTCTTGAATCAAAACGCCTTGCCCGTCTCCAAGGTAAAAATAGTTTGAATAGTTTGAGCTCCAACCATTTTTCCCGGGAACCATGTGGCGATTGGCGGGGTACTCACGGTTCTCGCTATTAATCTGGTGCACAGTTTCATGCGCAGCCGTGGATTGGTTTGAGTACCGGAGCAAGCCTTTTGCCGAGTGCGTAGCGACATCCGCAAGAATGGGCGATTCGCCCGGCCGCTGCTGGTATTTCAACGCAGGTTTCAGTAGCGGTTTCAATTGGGCATCCGCTAAGGGCCGACTGGCCATCGGTGCGGATATGACCACCGGAGAAGTCTCCGGCAGAGTGACTTTCGGCGCCGCCGAACTGGCAGGTTGCACGTTGGTCTCTCGACTGGGCGCCGATTCCATAGCTATCTGCTTCGCGGGAAAGATAGCCTTTGGAGCTTTTTCCGTTTCCGCTTCCGGCTTAGGTTGAGAAGCCTGGACCGGAGGCTGAGCCCCTGCAGCGGTCACCACGACTCCGTGAGAAACCTTATCGCCAAATAGTCCGACACAGTAATAAATGCCGTCCTTGCTCCGAGACATGTCGAAACAAAAATGGGTGTGGAAGGAACCTAAATCCCGCGTGTTTTCATAGCTGGTTCGCCAGCTCGCTATGCAAGAACGCGCGTTTTCCATGAGAGAATCTCCCAGCCCCGCTTTGCTCACGGCGGTGATTTCAGAGGCGCGGTTGAGTTTTGCATCTTTTGTGAGCCGGCCAAACCGTTCTTGAAAGCCGGCGTGATCGTCCTGAGAGCCAGCTTTGGCCATCTTCGCTGCATAGGGAGAGGCCTCTGCGCAGAGCTTCGGATCATACACTCCCAAGGCACTGGCACCGCCCAGCTCCAAAGCGGCTAGCGCGAGCGCCGCTTGCTCCGGTCGAAAGGTTTTGGAGTGCTCGCTCCAGTTTTTTAAAAGGGCTGCCGGAGTAACCTCGTTATCGGGAAACTTCTCACTAACTGCCTTTGTGAATGCTGGATCGGTTACTAACTTGGAAAGTTCCGCTGGCACAGCCGCAACAGCGTCGCTAGTCCCGCGAGTGGGGCCAGAGGCCCCTGGTTTAGTTGCGGGCAGTCCCGTGTGATCCACTGCCGGAGGAGGCGCGACTGCAAAAGCAAAGTGGATGAAGAACCAGTGTTTGAAGAGAATAGTCATAGAGCCCCCTGAAGGACTCTATTATAACCTGTCTTGCACCGACATTTTACCGGCAGCTAGCACGGCCTTTTTGCGCGCAGCAGCGACGGTCTTTGCGGTGGCGAGGGCAACGGCCATGCGGCGGTAAGGCCGTGCATCCGGCTTACCGAAAACGCGTACATCCACGTCCGGAAGCGCCAGAGCCTTCTCCACGCCAACTACCGAAGCTTGCGCCGCCTCGCGATTGGCCAAGACGACCGCCGAAGCCGAAGGGCCACGGTAATTAAGCTTGGGAATCGGCAATCCCAGAATCGCCCGCACGTGCAGATCAAACTCCGAAAGATCTTGGGAAATCAAAGTCACCATGCCGGTATCGTGAGGGCGCGGCGAGAGCTCGGAGAAAATGACTTCATTGCGTGTGATGAAAAATTCCACGCCGAACAGCCCTGCCCCGCCTAGGCGGTCGGTGATCTTTTTCGCCATGCGCTTTGCTTGCGCGAGAAGCGCGGGCTTCAGGCGTGCCGGCATCCAGCTTTCGCGGTAATCGCCTCGCTCTTGGCGGTGGCCAATCGGATCCACAAAAAGCGTCGGCGCACCGTGCTGCTTTACCGTTAGCAGCGTGATTTCCAATTCGAACGGAATAAATTCTTCGACGATCACGCGGGCCTTGTCACCGCGCATCCCCTCGCAAGCGTAGTCCCATGCACGCCCGACAGCCGCACCAGACTTCACCACCGATTGCCCTTTTCCTGACGAAGACATCACGGGCTTGACGACCACGGGAAACCCGATGCTCTTTGCGGCGGCCACGAGTTCCTCGCGCGATTCGGCATAAGCGTAACGGGCGGTGCGTAGCCCCAATTCGCGCGATGCGACCTCGCGAATGGCATCGCGGTTCATCGTCAGGTGCGCCGCTTCTGCCGTAGGCACTACGGAAAAACCCTTGGCCTCTAATTCGCGCAGCTTCTCGGTACGGATGGCTTCAATCTCAGGGACAATGAAGTCCGGCCGGTGTTTTTCTACGACGCGTTCTAGCTCTGCCCCGTCAAGCATTTGGATCACTTCAAAGCCGTCCGCGACCTGCATTGCCGGAGCTCCCGCATAGCGGTCCACCGCGATCACTCGGTGCCCTAGGCGCTTAGCGGAAATGACGACTTCCTTGCCCAATTCGCCAGAACCCAGGAGGAGAAACTTCTTAACCGTCGGTTTTGCCATGGGCGGGACCATACCAAAAAAAAGTGAAAAAGGTGCCTGAAACGTGTACCTATAGGGGCCTATGGGACACCAGCTTTCCGGTCGTAAGTTTTGCATTGTTGGCGGCGCAGGTTTTATCGGCAGCCATTTCACCGACGTTCTTTTGGGCGACCCTTCTGTCGCCGGCGTCACACTGTTTGATAACTTTTCTTCAGGCCGCGAGTGGCACTACCAACAGCACCTGACGGACAAGCGTTTCAAGGTCGTGCGCGGGGATGTGAAAGACCTGCCCGCTTTGAAAAAGGCCATGGACGGCCACGACACGGTCATCCACCTCGCTTCCAACCCCGATATTGCTCGGGCCGCTACGGAACCGACTATTGATTTCGATGAAGGCACGCTTCTGACGAACCATGTCGTCGAAGCCATGCGTTGCACGTCTGCGAAGCGCTTGCTTTACGCCTCGGGTAGCGGGGTCTACGGAGATTTAGGCACCGTCGAAGCGCAGGAAGACCATGGCCCCTTGATGCCCTCTTCCACCTATGGCGCCAGCAAACTCGCGGGCGAAGCGCTGCTCGCAAGCTATGTCGCAATGTTTGGGCTCACGGGCTGCGCGTTCCGTTTCGGCAATGTGGTCGGCCCCCGGCAAACCCATGGGGTGGGTTATGACTTTGTCCGCCGCCTTCTGAAAGACCCGACGCAGCTGCGCATCTTGGGCGACGGCTCTCAGAGCAAATCGTACATCTACGTGCGCGACGTCGTTTCTGCGGTTCTCTGGGCCCACGACCACTGCGAAAAGCCGTTTGAGGCTTACAACGTCGCGACGGGCGATTACATCACCGTGCGCGAGATCGCCGAGCTGACACTTGAAATCTTGGAGCTCAGCCCAAAATCGGTCGATCTCCAATTCGGGGATACGCCCCGCGGTTGGAAAGGCGATGTGCCGATTGTTCGCTTGAACACCGATCGCATCCAACGCATGGGCTGGCGCTGCTCGCTGCCCACGCGCCGCGCGCTGGAAGAATCCATCCGCGCCATGATCCCAGACGCCAAAGCCGGCCGCCTCTAAAGCGTCGTGCCTTCATGACGACGCAGCAGAAAAAACCGGTTCAAGCTGTTCTGGATATTTTCGCCAAACTCTACCCCGATGCTTCGACCGAACTGACTTACGAAAATCCGTTCCAGCTTCTCGCGGCAGTGATGTTGTCCGCGCAATGTACCGACGCACGCGTGAACCAAACGACTCCCGCGTTGTTTGCGGCGTACCCCGATCCGAAATCCATGGCGGCAGCGCCCATCCCGAAACTTGAAAAGCTGATCAAGTCTTGCGGTTTTTACCGAATGAAAGCCAAAGCGCTCAAATCGATGGCGGAAAGCGTCGTATCGCAGCACGGCGGCCAGATCCCCGGCACCATGGAAGGCTTGGTTTCTTTGCGCGGCGTCGGGCGAAAGACCGCGAGCGTGATCTTGAACCAAGCTTTTGACCTGCCCGCGATCGCCGTCGACACCCACGTAGCGCGCGTCAGCCACAGGCTGGGGTGGACGAAGAACACGGACGCCGTAAAAATCGAATCGGACCTCAAAGCCCTTATCCCTGAGAAAGACTGGTCCGCGATCAAC
>JAIEOG010000361.1 GCA_019750655.1 bacterium | reverse complement strand
GGCGGTCCTCCAGACGCTCGGCGTGATCGGCCACCACGAGCCGGCGACGAAAGCGTGATGCGATCTTCTTGTGGCACAGGCATTCCTGCCTGTGCAGCCGTCCCGCACAGGCAGGAATGCCTGTGCCACAAGACACAACCAGTACACCCGGATTTCCCCCGATGCTGAAGTTCCCGATTTACATGGATAACCACTCCACCACGCCGCTGGATCCAAAAGTCCTTGCTGCGATGATGCCGTACCTCACGGAGTGCTTCGGCAATGCCGCAAGCCGCAGCCACGCGTTTGGCTGGCAGGCGGAAGAAGCCGTGGAAAAAGCGCGTCTGCAAATCGCGAAACTCATTGGCGCGAACCCTAAGGAAATCGTTTTCACGAGTGGTGCTACGGAAAGCATCAACCTCGCCTTCAAAGGCACCGCCGAAATGTATGCCGACAAAGGCAACCACATGATCACGGTGGTGACGGAGCATAAGGCGACGTTGGATTCGGCGAAGTACTTCGAGAAAAAAGGCTCGGTTACGTACATCGGCGTCGATCAGTACGGCATGGTCAATGTGGAAGACATCCGCAAAGCCATCACCGACAAGACGATTTTGATTTCCGTTATGCACGCCAATAACGAAGTCGGCACGATCGCGCCGATTGCCGAAATTGGAAAGCTCGCCAAAGAAAAAGGCATTATTTTCCATGTCGATGCAGCGCAGACGGCCGGCAAAGTCGCCATTGACGTGAACGCCATGGGCATCGACCTGCTCTCGATCTCGGGCCACAAGATGTATGGGCCAAAGGGCGTCGGGGCGCTGTATGTCCGCCGCTCGAACCCACGCGTACGTGTGTCGCCCATCATTCACGGCGGCGGCCATGAACGCGGCATGCGTTCCGGCACTTTGAATGTCCCGGGCATTGTGGGCCTCGGCGAAGCTTGTGCGATTGCCCAAGCGACGATGGCAGAAGAATCCAAACGCATCGGCGCACTCCGCGACCGCTTGCACCAAGCCATCACGGCGCAGCTCGATGAGGTTTACCTCAACGGTCACCCGACCGAGCGGCTGTACAACAACTTGAATCTCTCGTTCGCTTTCGTCGAAGGCGAAGGCATGATGATGGGGCTTAAAGAAGTCGCTGTTTCCTCTGGCTCGGCGTGCACGTCGGCCTCGTTGGAACCGTCGTACGTACTGAAGTCCCTGGGGGTCGGCGAGGAACTCGCCCACACCTCCATCCGTTTCGGCCTCGGGCGTTTCAACACCACCGAGGAAGTGGATTTTGTGGCGGAACGGGTTATCGCCATCGTGTCGCGGCTGCGCGACATGTCGCCACTCTACGAAATGGCCAAAGAAGGTATTGATTTAAAATCGGTCCAATGGACCGCACACTAGGAGCGCATTATGGCTTACGGACCAAAAGTAATTGATCATTTCAACAACCCCCGCAACGTGGGCTCGCTCGATAAGAGCGACACCAGCGTCGGCACCGGCATCGTCGGCGCGCCAGAATGCGGCGACGTCATGAAGCTGCAGATTAAGATCAACGCTGAAACGCACGTCGTCGAAGACGCACGCTTTAAGACGTTTGGCTGCGGCAGTGCTATCGCCAGCTCTTCGTTAGCCACCGAGTGGGTTAAGGGCAAGACGGTAGACGAAGCTTTGCAGATCAAAAACACGGACATCGTGAATGAGCTTTCTCTTCCGCCCGTGAAGATCCACTGCTCTGTGCTCGCGGAAGACGCAATCCGCGCTGCCATTGCGGATTACCAGAAAAAACAAGAGGGGAACGCATGATCCAGCTTACGGAAAACGCCACAAAGCAAATCCTGAAGTTCCGCGAGGAATCGGGATTGCCTGAAGGAGGCTTGCGCATCGCAGTAGTCGGTGGCGGGTGCAGTGGCCTTTCGTACAAGCTCGATTTCCAGAAAGAACCTTCGGAAAAAGACAAAGTCTTTGAAGTCGATGGTGTGAAAATCTTCGTCGACCCGAAAAGCTTTCTGTATGTCCGCGGGCTAACGCTCGATTATTCCGGTGGCCTCAACGGCACTGGCTTTACTTTTCAAAATCCAAACGCTTCGAAGAGCTGTGGTTGTGGCACTTCGTTCGCCGTGTAAGCAGTGTGGCGCGCAGAGCGCTAAGCTGCAGCCCCGCTGCGCCCAGTGCGAGGCGTGGATCGATCTGCCCACGGCTTATACCCACTTTGATGTTCTAGGTTTCGACGAAACGCTCAAGCTGGATGCAGAAGCCTTGCGTGAACGCTTCTATGCCCTTTCACGCCAGACGCACCCCGATCGTTTTGCAAATGCTCCCGGGCTCGAGCAGCAAATTGCCGCCCGTTGGTCGACCGCTGTGAACCGTGCTTACCAAACCTTGCGCGAACCGACCTCGCTTGCCCGCTACTTGATGGAGCTCCACGGCATTGCGGATTCTTCCAAGGGCGTGCCTCTGGAGTTAGCAGAGAGTTATTTCGACCTGCAAGACCGCTTGGCCGAGGGCGAGACGGGAAGCCTCGAGGCCTTCGCCGCAGATCTGCGCGCGCAGCATGCGGGCCTGGAAGCAGAGTGGGAGCGGTTGCAATCCGCCTGGGATCCCTCGGCCCCGAAAAAAGCCTTGGAACCCATTGCAAAACACCTTACCCTGCGGCGTTTTCTCGATTCCATGTTGCACGATATTGAAAAAAGGCAGGCTTCGTAATGATTGTCGGGATTGATCTAGGCACGACTAATAGCCTGGTTGCCCGCATCCGCCAGGGACGGCCCGAGCTTGCGCCCGCGGAAAACGGGAGCCCCTTAGTGCCGTCGTTTGTGAGCTTCCCGCCCGGAGCCACGGAACCTCTGGTCGGCACGCCTGCGCGCGATGCCCGCGAACATTTTCCGGAATCCACCATCCACAGCGCCAAACGCTTCATCGGCCGAGGGCGCGAAGACGTCGCCGAATGGATGCAGCTTTTGGCTTTTGATTTTTCCGCGAGCGATTCACGTGTGGTGCGCTTTAAAGCTGGCGACAAAACACTCACCCCCAGTGAAGTCGCGGCCCTGGTTCTCAAGAAACTCAAGGCGATTGGCGAGCAAGCTTTTGGAGAAACGGTTTCTAAGGCCGTTATCACTGTCCCGGCTTATTTCAACGATACCCAGCGCCAAGCTACCAAGCTTGCTGGCGAACTCGCGGGTTTGGAAGTCGTGCGCATTGTGAATGAGCCCACAGCCGCTTGCCTGGCCTATGGCCTGGACAAAAAGAGCCTGGGCACTGTGGCCGTTTTCGACATGGGCGGCGGCACGTTTGATATCTCGATTCTTCGGGTGAAAGACGGCGTCTTCGAAGTGCTGGCCACGAATGGCGACACCGCTCTGGGCGGCGATGACCTCGACCACGCATTCGTCCGGGCATTGGCCCCGGAACTCACGCAAGCGTGGGGTGCAGAGTGGGAAAGCTCTCCTGCGGCGCGCGCGAGCATTTTGAGCGCTGTAGAAAAAGCGAAGACAGAGCTTTCTTCCGCTGTTTCCGTTTCCCTCGAGGCCGCGTGGAAGGGCAAAGCATTCCGCCGCACTGTCGCCAGAAGCGAATTTGAAACCTGGGCGGCGGCCACTTTGGCGCGGCTCCTGGGCCCTTGCCGGGGATGCCTGAAAGATGCCAGCATCACAGCAGCACAGATTACGGACGTGATTCTAGTCGGCGGAAGCACGCGTGTTCCCGCCGTTCGCGCTTGGGTAGAAAGCTTTTTCAAACGCGAACCCATTTGTACTTTAAACCCCGACGAAGTCGTCGCAATGGGGGCGGCGGTCCAAGCGAATATTCTCGCTGGCCAGATGGGCGAGATGCTCTTGCTCGATGTCATCCCGCTCTCGCTTGGAATCGAAACGATGGGCGGCGCGGTGAGCAAGATCCTACACCGCAATTCCACCATCCCCGTTTCCGCGAGCCAGACTTTTACGACTTATGTCGATGGCCAAGTGAGCGTCGGGATTCACGTCTTGCAAGGCGAACGGGAAATGGCGGGCGACAACCGCAGCCTGGCGCGCTTTGATCTCAAGGGCATTCCGCCCCTGCCGGCGGGCATTCCGAAAATCGAAGTTGAATTTATCATCGATGCCAATGGCATATTGAACGTCCGCGCGCTGGAACTGCGCACCGGCACGCGTGCTTCTGTCGCCGTGAACCCTAGCTTCGGCTTAGGGGACGCCGAAGTCGAACGCATGCTCGAAGCAGCCTACGACCATGCAGAAGCGGACTTCCATGCGCGCTTTCTCGTCGAGGCTCAAACCGAAGGCGACTCCCTACTCCGCGCGACGGCAAAGTCGCTTTCCAAAGCGCAGCACCTGACGACTCCAGAGCAGCGCCAAGCCATCGATGCCGCCTGTGGGCGCCTCACGGAAGCCATGCGCGGCACGGATCACAAAAATATTCGCAAAGAAATCGAGTCGCTCAACGAAGTAACACACCCCCTCGCCGAACAGCTTTTGAACGAAGCCGTCCGCGAAGCTTTGCAAAACAAGACGATTCCCGGAGGCAGCGGTGAAATGGACTGACGTTCGCGAAATCGGTGAGAAACTTTTCGAAACTCACCCCAATCAAGATCCGCTCACTCTGCGTTTCACCGATCTCCACAAGATGGTGATGCAACTCGAGGGATTCGACGATGATCCGAAACGCTCGAATGAAAAAATCCTCGAAGCCATCCAAATGATTTGGGTCGACGAGCGCGATTGAGACCCCAGTTACGATGACGCGCGCTGCTAAGGCGCTTTTCCATTCATTGCTACAATAGTCTTAAGAGGCATTCTCGCTACCCTCCTAGCACCTCTATTTTCCCAAAATCCGATTTTCTCAGCCGCATGAGGTTCCATGCACCGCTTCGCCCTATTGGCTGCAGTGTTTTTGGCGCAATCCGACGCCTGGGGGCGTCTCATTTCGCTGCGCGACGATATGCAGGGGCCACGCGCTGTTTTGGATACAGAAGTGGCCTATAGCGACCGAGAAGACCAGCTTGCACCCGTAGCCCTGCACTTCCGTATGGCGGGCTTTGACCTCGACCGCAATAGCGAAGGGTTTCATTATGCGAGCAGCGAGGGCTTGGTGCCGCTCGGCCAAGTCGGCGCACCGGATGTCCCTACGACAGGCGTCATCCTGGCTATCCCGGAAGGCGTGGAACCCAAGCTTACTGTTACCTCACAGAAAACGAAGAACGTGGAGTATGCCCCACTGCGGCCCTGCCTCCCCTCGCAGCGCTGCTCTCCGACACAACCTGAGATCGTCCGGTTCGATTCCCAGGTTTATGAAAGTGGTGCGTTCTTCCCGCAAGCCAATGTGCAACTCGAAGAAGTGGGCCATCTGCAAAATACGCGTCTCGTGCGCGTCGCTATCTACCCGCTGCAAATGCACATGCGCAAGCAAAGCTTAGTTGCGACTTCGGACCTGCGCGTACAAGTCGAATTTGATGGAACGCCCAGGCCTGTGGAGGCGACGACAGGCCTCTCCACGCTTTTGCGCCAGGCAACTGCCAACGCCGACGTCCTCCCCACGCGCGAAATCACGCAGCCTGAGAAGATGCTCATTCTCTGCGCTGACAGCTTACGCCAAGAAATCGAACCTTTGGTCCAATGGAAGCGGCAGCGCGGCTTAGAAGTAGAAGTGAAAACTTTGGCTGAAGTAGGTGGCACACGTTCCAAAGCGCAGGCCTACCTTAAAAATTATTACAACCGCTCCGCCGATCGCCCGACTTATCTTTTGTTTGTGGGCAATAACACCACAATGCCCGGCTTCCGCGAGGACACCAGCGCGGGCCCCGCCGCTACGGATTACACCTATTCCCTTCTAGAAGGCGGCGACGCGATTCCCGACATCCTCTATGGTCGATTGCTCGCAGATACCGCTGCAGAAGCGCGCACCCAAGTGAAGCGCTGGGTGGACTATGAAAAAAATCCCGCTAAAGGTTGGCCTACGCGTGGATTGACGGTGGCGAGCAAGGACGGCGTTTCGCCCTCGGACGTGCAGTATGCGCAGCAGGTCCAGGCAGCCCTGGGTAAATCCATCACTCAGTTCGATGAACTCAAAGAAGGCGATGGTTCGGCGTCACCCACCCGCATTCTGAATTCCCTACAGGATGGAAAAAGCTGGGTGGCCTACTTTGGCCATGGATCAGGCGTTGAATGGGCATCCACCACGCCGTGGTTTAACCTCAAGTCCGTCGCCAAAATCGACAATGCCGGAAAGCTCCCCTTCGTCGTGGACGTCGCTTGTGACAATGCCTCCTGGGTCGACATGAAAAAATGTTTCGGCAAAGCTTGGATGACTCTCGAGGACAATGGAGATCCGAAGGGCGCGGTAGCTTATTACGGCGGATCCGTCAGCATCAGCTGGCACGAACCTGCCATCATGAGTATTGGCATCGCAAAATACCATTTTGAAAAACCCGTTTATTCCATCGGTGGTAGCGCTTTAGCAGGACAGCTTTATTTGATGGAGAAGATGGGCGTGCGCAAAAACACCATCGATAATTTGCGCTGGTACAACCTTTTCGGCGACCCTTCTCTCATCCTCCACACGGACGATGCGAAACCCTACCAAGTTAAGCGCCAAACGATTCTCTCTGGTGCTGTGGAAGTAATGCTCAACACAGTAGACGCTTTCGGTGAACCACTCCCCCACGTGCGTGCCAGCCTCACCGCCCCGGGCCGAGACGCTCCGATTGCCGTGGGAAACACCGACGCGAATGGAGAACTCACTCTGGCAACAGAGCTCCCGACTCTCCCGAAAGGCACCGTCCTCACAACGTCCGGCTACAACCTCGAGTCCTACGAATACACGCTCAAACCTTAAAGGTGCCAATCTACTTTGGGGCCCCCGAGGCGCAGGGTGCGCACCTAGCGCCCTGGGGGCCCCAAAGTAGATTGGCACCTTCTAGTTTAGCGCGAGATCAGGTCGGCCTTGCCCACTGAGCAGGATTTCATCGGGAATGTGATTTCCGATTTTACGTTTTGAAAATACTTTGGCGGCTCTGGCGCCGGGCGGCCGTTTAGAGTCAGCACCAAGAATTCTGTTACCGATGCGGTTTCAGAGTTGTAAGCGAGTCCTTTTCGGGACACTTGCTCCACGGAAACTTGGAAAGACGTATATTCCTTCGCCTGCCCCTTCCCCTCCGCAGAGATCTCGACTTTGCCATCGGTGTCTCCCTTGCAGTTGAACAGGAACGGTTCATCGGGGTCGAAAAGACAATTGGGCGACATAACAGAACTCGCCTTGGCCAATCGAGGCAATCGCACTCGCATGCTCACGCTTTGGTAAGGTGTTTTGAGCTCAAAAGGTTCTGCGAGAACGCCAAGCTCGTTGGCGTAGGTCCGCACTTGTAGCACGTAGGAATCAATCCCCTCTTCAAACTTAAACGACCGATTCGCCTCTTGGCAGGCAATCGTCGGCATGGCCGCTTGGCCCACCGAACAAACACCTAGTAGCAGAAATAACGCGCGCATAATCCCCCCATTTGAAGACGCCATCATGCGTCATGGAGGGCCATTTTCAAGCGCGAAGGCCGAGGCCCGTGAGCAAACTTTTAACGTTTGTTTCCAGCGACCGTGCGGCCGTTGGGCATCTCGACTTGGAAGAAAACCATGCAGTACT
>JAIEOG010000401.1 GCA_019750655.1 bacterium | reverse complement strand
TGAATCGCTTAGCGCGGTCTTCTGCTTTGATCGTCGTGTCGTAGCGCGCGTTGATCGCTTGCATCCAGAGCGATTCTGATTCGGTGAGTGCATACTTAGCAGCGCGCTGTTTCGCATTCGCTTCTTTGAGATAGAGGGCGCCGCGCTTGGTGTCGCCGCTGCCGAAAACCCATTGTGCGTAAGCCGCAAAGGCGTAGGGGATCGGGTGATCAGGTTGCAAGCGGATGCACTCGCGGTAATTGCGTTCTGCTTCGAAAATCCAAAAGCCGTGAAGCGCAGCGGAAGCTTGGTTGAAGTGCGCTTGCGCTGCGGGTGTAAGGCCCGAGATCGGGAAGGGCGTGCGCGCGACTTTTAGCCCGAGCTTAGGCCGGAGCAGCGGCTGTTCGATGGCTTTGTCGCCAGTACCTTCTAGATGATCGTCGGCGGCCCATGCAGAAACGGACCATAAGAGTAAAACTCCCAAGCGCAAAACCATCGCGGCTCCTTTTAAGAATGCGGTTTTATAGCTGATTTGGCGCTTTTCAGGAAGGATGCATCTTTTGTCACTGGGGAGTTTGATCGTAATTTCAGAGCTTTACGTGCTTATAGCTCCGATAAGTGGCTCTAATTTCCCACCTCTCCCGGGCCGGCTTACAAAGGTATTAACAAACTACGGGGGTTACAAATGAAGTTCTACCAGGGGTTAAGTCTCTTACTACTATCAACGGCGCTTTTCGGTGCAGAAGATCCGTCTAAGCCGCTGTCCTTCTATAAAGAAAATTTCCAGGCAACGGTGTTCGCCGCTAATGGCGCGCTCCATTGCGAGGACGCTTTTACGAGCAGTTTTGGCCACCGGCCGGGAGTCCTTGTGCTGGGCAGTTGGAACGGGAACAAGCAGCAGATTGTTTCCGCCTACGACGGGCGATTGGCGCAGATCCTTTACTTCAGCAAGGAGCTGCCGGACACCACTAAGTGCAAAGACATCGTCGCTAAGCTTCCAAAGGGAACTTTCTCGGCTGCAGTGGAACGGGAGATCCGTGGGGCAGTGACCACAGGTGTGACCAGCGAGGATCTGGCACAGCTCTACATCACCGAGATCGGCCGTATCACGATTGCCCCAGATATCATTCTGGAAGGCTCTTATGTTTGGAGAGATTTTCGCGTCCCGACTGAGCAAATCGATCTGACGCGGGAGACAATGCTGCTGTTTCTCGATCACATGACTTGGTCAGAGAAAGCGGAAACGACCATACATGTGGATCGGTTGTCGTGCCAGTCGGTTTCGGTAAATCAGGGCGATCCCCAGGGCCGTTTGGTAGTGAATGTGGTGCCGCAGGCTGTGGGCAATGCACGGGCGTTCACTCGCCTATTTGAAACGCTGGAAGAGTGCCAGGACACCCTAAGTGATCTGGATGCTCAAATTTCCAACTCCGCGAACGGCACAAAGTTCCCGGGCGTACAAGTGAGCCGCAAGCTCACCATCGAACAAAACCGGGAAACGGCCCGACGGTACCGGGTGGAACGTATCGGTCTAGATTTGCTAGGCGTGAAGTTCGTCAGCGTGAACAGTTTACCTCTCTGGTAAACCGTAGGGGCGGGGCGCGGAAGTTTCGCGCTCCGCTCATTTTTTCGCGGTTTCTATCTGGCCTTCGTAAAGCTGGGTGTAAGAGGCTTCTTCTCGTAGCGCGCCTTTAGGGCTCACGCGCGCGTAAACGATAGCAGTTAAATGTTCCGCCAAAGCCGGTTTGTTAGCGGCGCTATCTCCCAGGCGTTGGATGAGCGAACCGGAGAGAGAAAGCAAAGACGGCCTTTCTGCAGTGCTATCCAGTGCGGCTTCTAAGAAATCCAATTCCGCGCTCATGTCTTCAAAGAGCGATTCCGCCAAGGCAGCGTTCATCGACCCATCGGCGTATCTAGAGCCTGCGCGAGCAGCGATGCCGTCGCTGTCTTTGAAGAAAGCTTCAATCGCGTCCCAGACATTGTGCTTAGGCGCCGTGCGTTTGCCCGATGGGGAACGTTCGCGACGGCTCAGTTCATAAACCGCTGCGCGGACGACAGCGACAGAGGGCGGTAAGAAAATATCCCGTAATTGCGCGCGCGTTTCCTGGCGCACATTGAGCGATATACTTTTTGCATCTTCGAGTTGGAATAAACCTTCGAGCTGGCCTTTCGCCGTTTGGCGTTGGGCTTCTTCAATAAAGAGTGCACCCGCGACTTGCGCGCGTCCGGAGCGTTGGATCTCAATTGCGAGCTGCATGCAGGCGACGCCACAGGGTTCTTCTCCCGCGGCAGCCATTTTTTTGAGGAGGCGGTACCAAGTCTCCGCGCCGCCCTTCGTTTGCGCGAGCCCAGCGAGGGTAGGGATGTACTCCCGCTCCCGCCATTCCCGATCTTGCTCCGAAAGCTCGATAGAGTCCTCAGTCTGGAGTCCAAAGGAGAGGTCCGGCCGGCCCAGGTCAGCGCTTTTCACAGAAAGCCGCACAAGCGCCACGAAAAGCGCGAGCACCAAGACGACGACCAAGGGCACCCAAGCCCCTTGGGGACGCTTTTTTCCAAACCTCGCTAAAGCGATGGACCGCCAGTTATCCAGAAACCCTCCACTAGAGGGTATCTATTACAAGACCCATGCCCCGGCGGGGCCAGGGGAAAGGCATGGGGTTTCAGGGGGTTAGGATGGGCTGGGCTGGGCCCCGTAGCCCCACAGAATACGTCGATCTTGCCGCATCGCAGCCACCGGTACGACGCTTCAGCCCCCAAATTGACTTTCCCCAAAGTTACCCGTAGGTTGTCCTTCTTCTATCGCAAGAAAAACGGGGCGGTAGTTAAGTTGGTTATAACGCCTGCCTGTCACGCAGGAGGCCGCGGGTTCGAGTCCCGTCCGCCCCGCCAATCTCCTTCAAATGAGCACCCAGTTACCAAGCCAGTGACTACGCGCGCTTCGCGGGTCCTGTCAGCTGCGCTTATCCGGGCGCGAACTCGCGCCCGAATAAGCTCCGCTGCCACCCGCTTCGCGTGCGTACTCACTGGCTTGGTAACTGGGTGGACTTTTGGGGGGGAGTTGCAGGGCTTTGGTCCAGTAGGGGGAACATCTCGCGCGAGATGTTGCGAGGGGCGGGGCGGAGTGGGCGAGTATCGAGCCCGGTGTAACGGTCTAGCCCTGATGGGAAGCCACGGTGGTTTGCCAATGGGAGCGCGATAGCTTGTAGAGGTGCATGCCTGAGAAGCTCATTCCCATGTACGCTCCATTTAGTTCCTTAACAAACTGAAAGCCGAGTTTCTCTACAACCCGAACAGAAGATGCGTTCTTAGGATCTGGCCAAGCCGAGATCTGATCCATTCCGTGGTCCAAAAAGCCTTTCCTTACTATCTCTTCGCTGGCTTCGGTTGCATAACCCTTACCTGAAAATGGCGAATCAATGAGATAGCCCAAATCGTTAACCTTTGTTCCGGCTAAATCGAGTGGAAAGATTCCGACGAGGCCAACCAAGGCCAAAGTGTCCTTCTCAATCACAAGGCACTTTCCGACCCCTGCCGTATTCCAACTCTTCATCACGTGATCAAACGTGAGCTGAATTTTATCGTCCTCACGGACACCACCAACATACTTCGTAAGCTCTGGGTCTTTAAGCCAACGAAAAAGAGTCTTATATAGGTCCTGCGTAGGGCGTCGCAGGATTAGGCGTTTGGTTTCAGAGTATTCAAGTGAGGGTTTCACTTCACGACATATACCATAAAAGTGGAGGGGCGGACGGGACTCGGACAGCGGAGCTGCCGGGCTTTGGTCCAGTAGTGGGAACATCTCGCGCGAGATGTCCGTTACCAGCTGACGTCTAAAGAGGGCAGATTTGCAGTATCGAAAACGCAAAACGTCTGAAATGTCGCCAGTTCGGTTTTGTCAGGGCGCGGCCAAATGCCTTTTTGAGTAGCTTCCAACTCGAAGCCAAGTTTCCGGGGGATTCTTAAGCTCGGCGAATTGTCTGTATCCACTTTTATTTCAACTCGTCGAGCCTTGAGCGCACCAAAGGCATATCGTGTGAGTGCATTTACCGCTTCCGTGCAGTACCCACTTCCATTCGCGCTTCTCGCGATAAAATAAGAAATTCCAAAACACGGAACGCGCCAATCGCATTGTTGAGGAGGAAAACCCATCCTTCCTAAAATGCGATCGTCTGCTTTGGACACAATTAAGAATCGGAGGAACTCGCGGCTGTCCCATTGTTTGGAGCTATGCTCGATGTCCTGTTCAACATCTCTAAGATTGGGAGGGGTTGCTGGTCGGCCTAGCCACTTCACCAAGTCTTCATAGCCATCCAGCGTCGCATTCAGAAGACCAGGGGCGTCGGTCGAATTAGCGGTGCGAAGTACCAATCTGGGGGTAGTGATCTTCTGGGGAAGTGGATTGGGCATATTTCATATGCAATCAGAAAGTTCGATACTCGTCCACTCTGCCCCGACAATCTCCTTCATAGGCATGCCTACCGTCTTTTGCTAAGAGCTTCTACACTCTTTCCGGCCAATTGATCGCAGTCCATGTTGCCGGTACCCGGAACCGCCCAATTGCGGAACATATCGAGCGTCGCTCCGTCGGGGGTGGTGAAGTCGCCGCGGCTGTCGCTGAAGCCAGTTTCCCAGCGCCAGGTAGAAACTCCCGCTCTTCTGGCTACGAACTGGATTCTGGCTGCGGATTCCAATTGAGATGCTTGGCCTACGAGAGGTTCTTCGTCGTCTAAGAAATTTAGAGGCGAGCGATTCGGGTCGGTGAGGGAACCAGTATTGCTAGTCTGAAACACACGCAAACGCCGAGTGTATCCGCGTCGGCTTGAGTGTTTCAACGCTTGCCGGGTTGCGCCTAAATCGGTGAATTTATTATCGGCGGCGTAATGAAGAGGAAAAAACTCCTCCACATCGTTTCTGCAATTTTTTGCTAGTCCGGCCCACAGGTATTTGAAAGTCGGGAAACTCGGCGATGCTGTTATGAGGCGTCTAATCCGTCGGGAATTCAATCGAAAAAGTAGACTCGTGAGGTGTGCGTTAGGGTCCGTGCGCACCGCATTGCTGAAAGTATAGTCATGGTCCAATGTCTGGGGGCAGCCGCTATTATTTCGCTGGCCCACCATCTCAGGTGGTAAAAACTGGTACCGATCTCGTTTACGATTTCCCGTCAAGAAAGCTACATAATTCTTCAGTTCCTGCGAACCTTCTTGCATCGTACTGCACCCATCGCGTGAAACGCTGCCATACACGCCTGGCCAGAAATTATAAGGATCCCAGTTCGGTCGCGGGTCCGTTCCGTGGCACCGCGTACACTGAACCGGATTGATCTCCGGTTCTGTCGCCAAAGGATCCCTTCCGGGTGCAAAGACAATACGGCGCAACTGGAAAACCGATCTCGCATCGATAAATTCAATCGTCTCTAGGGCGTCTTCGAGCTGAGATACGGGCTCCGTCTTTGGATTCTTAGTAAATGCCATGAGGAATTTCGCATCTGCGCCGTAGAGAATAATGCGAGGCCATTCGGGAGAGACCGCCCCCGCTTGGAGGCTCCTGCTGTGGTAGACCAGGGTGTAATACTTTCGATAATCCTCCGGTAGAAGCGGGAGTAGATCGTCGATAGATCGAACTTTATTATCGCGGATAGTTTTGGCGAGTCCCGCGTAGTTGAGTGCCCACCCCGGGTGCGCCAACAGAAGAATGCTTACTATGGCAGTAAGGTATTTTCTCCCGCTCATTCTCTCACTCAAAATGGTAGTTAAAACCGAGGCGCAGGACGTCGCCTGAGCTTGAGCCGCTCCATTGGTAGGTATTTCCCAGATTGGTGGTTCCGCTAAAACTACCACTGCCGAGAAGGAGATAAAGGTATTCGAGTTTTACCGAAAAGTTTTCCCAAAACGAGTGCTCAATTCCTGCCCCCATGGTGAATCCCGGCGCGAGCGCCTTGCTAACAGCACTCACGGTGCTTCCGCCACACGGTGCTACCGCACACGCATCCACGACTTGCATCTGCCGGTTCACCACCATCAATCCAGCCGTGGCAAAGATAAGCGAGCGATTTAAATCCATTCCTACGCGAGCTCGCAATGCGGCGTGGAAGTCTCCGCTGCTACTACCGACGGTATCTGAACCAGGCGAACCCGGTTGAGCCCCACTACCGTTCAGGCCCAGATATCCCATTTCAAATTCCGGCCCTACGATCAGGCCCTTCCAAAGGGTGGCGTAACCGATTTGCGCGGCCACGTTTAAACCGGACGTGGCATAGTTCCATGTTTGGTTGTCGGCGTTGTAGCCGAGAGCTCCGGTGGTATCGCTGCTGGAACCAAACTGAGCGCCCGAAACTACGCCGGCATAATACCCTGTCCAATTACCCTGGGAGACTGCGGTGGGAGCTTCAGTCGTCGATGGAATGTCCGGCGCCGCGGGGGCCTCGGAGAATACGAGGGGAGCGTAAAACAAAGCTAGCAAAAGAGCTGTTCTCATTGGATGGAAACCTCTCCGCTAGTTAAATTCTCGGTGACGGAATACCCATTGCTTAGAGTTACAGAGAGCGACCCTGGGCTGCCACCGGTGGCTATGGCGGTGAAGGTCACAGGGCTGTTTTGAAAGTTCACCGTCCCACTCATCGTGACCTGGCTGCCGCTAAAGTTCAGGCTAGTGACAACTGGATTGTCGAAGTGCACCCCTGCGCCAGGATCGTTGTAAAACAGAGAAGCGGTGATCTCGTTCTGTGTGTTACGGGTCGCACTCAAGTTGAAAGTAATCTGTCCAGACGGGCCAGCAAGAGTGCCACTTCCCGAGCCACTGCTACCAGCAAGTCGGAGAATGTTGAATTGCACATAGGTAGGCGCTCCAACGGGTAGATAAGAGAGCGTGTATTCCGCCGGCGTGATTCCCGTAAAGCTGACCGAGTCGAAAGTGCCGGTAATACCGGACGATGTAAGAATTTGGTACGTCCCAACCGTGGCGTCTGAGTCTACGTTCAGCTCCAACGTACCCGCCAGCGCGGCGGCTCCCGTGACACCGACCAAAGAGGTTCCACCCGAATCGATTTCACTATGAATCTCGCTTGTACTGCCGAGGTTCAAATTGCCTAGGGTGAGTGTTCCACCGGCGTCCGCAGAAATGATTCCTGCGGCTGCTGTTACCCCACCGGTTAAGGTTCCGGTCCCACTGAGAGTGCCTTTTTGTGTGCTAAACCCAGTGTCTCTATCGACGGTAATCGGGGCGTTATCAATGGCTCCATTCACCTTAAAGTTTGCGTTCTGGATCGTAACCGCCCCTGCATAGTCGGTTGTTCCGTTGTAAATAATCGTTCCATCGCCTTTGGCATAAACGTTGGTGCCGCCAGCACCAAAACTCGTATCGTCGATAAATCCGACCCCGGAGCCTAAGGTTAGTAGATCGTCCACATCTTGCGCCAGGAACTTCAGGGAGGAACCCGAGCGCAGGAAAATGCTGTTTCCCAATGCCGAGCCGGGGTTGCCGTTCGTGCCTCCGGGGCCGGCCGTTCCGGGAGTTCCCGCTATGGTCGTATTATTTGTCGTATTGAAGCTGGTCGAAACGCTCGGGAGGGCTTTTACCGTAAAGTTCAAATTACTATCCACGAAGATGGCGCCT
>JAIEOG010000160.1 GCA_019750655.1 bacterium | reverse complement strand
AAATGCGCGCAAACAGCCTACTTATTGGAAAACGCTCGTCGGCGCACTGAGCGATCCCGCTTACCTTCCGCGGTTGCAGGCCGTCTTTGCCCTGCACGATCGAAAATTCCCGAAACCCGAGGACTGGGAAGCGGCCATAGCCGGTTGCCTGCAGGATAAAAATGCAAATGTTCGCACAGCCTGCGAGGGACTGCGGCGGTGAAGCACTTGTACCTACTAGGCGCGCTGACGGCCGTTACAGGGATGGGGGCCTTAGCCCTGTACTTCAGCCGCGGCGGTGAAAGCACTCTGACCGCATTCACTTCCGCCCCGGCTCCGACAGAGTTCGTCCGCCCCTTGCCGGTAAAATCCTGCGATAAGGCATACGAGGGGTTGATCCGCGACGGCACCCTGAAAATTGTGGTCGTATTCGGCTACAAAGATGCACGCCCGAGCCGCTTTGTGGGCGACCGTTATGAGCGCGCCGTCTTTGCGAGTTATCTCACAGCCCGCTGTCAAGAAGGCTGGGAGGCCTGCGGTTTCACGCGTTCTGTGGAAGATCCCGATCTCTATGAACGTGTGCTACACGGCACTCGCGTATCGCTCCGTCTCACTCACAGTTCGGCCGGGCCCGATGACGACGAGAACCGCCACGACTCCTACCAAGCGTGGCTGAGCAAGCACGCGGAACGCACATTCTTTGAAGGGCTGCGCGAGGCGGATATTGTTTTTTATAACGGCCATTCTCGGGATGGCGGCGGTCCGGACTTCCGCCCTCCACAGCTAACAGCAGACAAGCACGTCGACTACGCTTGGTATATCCGTGAGCGCCCTCAGATGAAGCGCCTGTTCGACGCTTTGGAGAGCTCGGGAAACCACGTGGGGTTGTTCGGGCTTTTCTCGTGCTCTTCGAGCACCCATTTCTTGGAAGAACTTTCCAATCTCAAGCCCGACCTAGCCTTGATTACGAGCAATCGGCTGCTCTACTACTCGGATGCACTGAGCACGTTATTGGGAGCTGTTTCGGCGACCTTACAGAAGCAGTGTGCGGAGGGGTGGGGCAAAGCCTTGGCTCTCCCCGATGGCGAACGCCCGATGGCTGTGCGGCGCTTTTTCGAATAAAAAAAAATGCCGGATCCCTTCCGGAATCCGGCACTTTAAAGCTTAGGCAACTACGGAGCGCTTAGCGACCTTGGCCGCTCGAAGCACCACCCAAATTCGCGCTGTCTGCGCTACCGCTAATCGCGGTATCAGCCGCGCGGTTTTCTTTGGAACTGCAGCTCGTGAGAGAGCCGACGGTGATTGCCAAAACCAAAAACGATACCAAACTCAATTTCTTCATTTAGTCCTCCTAAGCTCTTTCAGTATAGCACTCTTCCCTACCCGATTCGACATTGCAGGCGTGATGCCAGCCAGTATGCGCAAAATTCCACAATTACCGTACGGGCTTACAGAGCTTAGCTCTCCAGAATTGGTACAGAGTGACAAAATCTAGGCACGGGACAGCCTAAAAGTGTCAGTTTTCTGACACCACTAAGCAGATTTTTCAGGCTCAAAGGCCAGCAGAACTCCGCCTTCATCGAGTTCCTCAGCGCGCGCAGATAGCCCAAAATGGCGAGCTTGTTCTTTCGCCTGCTCCCAAAAAGAACGGCGCGGATCGAAAACCACAGCGCGCCCTGTCGCTCCTAGGGAGCGACTCAGAAACCGCACCAAAGACTCTGGATGGTGGCGTTCGTAAAGCACATCGCTAGCTAAAATCCAGTCGTAGGTCTCTGTCACAGTGCCGTTGCGCCAATCAAGCGCCGTGTAGCCGACGTGCAATCCGGGATTGGCCGTGAGGTTCTTTTCCAAAAACGCCGGTACGTCGGGATGTAAGTCACTCGCGGTGGCATGCGCCCCCAAGTGGGCCGCGACTAAACTCGGCAAAGCCAGACCACACCCCAGCTCTAAAACGCGACGGCCCGCAAATGCGGGAGCACCTTGGGCCCAAACCCACTCCGCAAGCGCTTGGCCCGCAGGCCAGAGCGTTCCAAAGTAAGGGCAAAGTTCTTCCAGAAGATCTTCAGCACCACGGCTTTCTAGTTCCGCAAACATCTGGTCGATGGCCACTTCCACATTCTCAATCGTGTGGAGCTGGTACACGCGTGGGCCAATTCGAACTTCTGAGAGTCGGGTTTGGTAATGCATGTTTCGCGAAATCAGCGGCTTAAGCCAGGCTCCGAGTTTACCGAAAAGTGGATTATGGGATATCTACTCTCGGTTCTTTGGCGCATTGCAGCAATCGCAGCTCTCTTTATTGCCCCCGCCCTCCAAGGAGTCGTGGTGGATTGGGGCGCTCAGTGCCGCGAAGGCGACAGCGTTTCTTGCCATACTGTGGCAGAAGCTTACGCCGCGGAAGGGGAAACTGTGGGGGCTGTGCGTTTTTATTCGCAAGCGTGTGACCTGCACTTAGCCGATGGCTGCACTCAAGCGGCTATCTTGCAAGAGCGCCACGGCAAACTCGAAGAAGCCCGCGCTTACTTCTCCAAAGCTTGCAACGCAAATGATGCACTGGCGTGTGCCTCTCTCGCCGAGCGCCTGAACCGCGATGGAAAGCCCGAAGATGCTCAGAAATTTTTGGAAGCCGCTTGTGTGCGCGGGGCTGGTGGAAGCTGCTCATTACTCGGGGCAGACGGTGAACAACGTGGTGATCGCACGGCTGCTCGCCAATGGTTTACGCGGGGCTGCCAGTTCAACCACGGCGAAGGCTGCAACCAGATGGGACGCCTTGAACGCGCCGAGGGCCGCAATGCCCAAGCAACGACTTTCTTCGAACGTGCTTGCTTGCTCCAATCAGCAACGGGGTGCAGCGGCTTGGCCGATTCATTCCGAGACAAAAAAGCGCCTCAGGAAGCGACCCGCTATTACACCATGGCCTGTCGGTATGGGGACTATGTAGGTTGCAATAACCTCGGTGTGAACGAAGAAATCGCGGGCCACTTAGACCTCGCGAAAAAATGGTACAAGCTTAGCTGCGAAAAGAACGTTGCCCAGGGTTGCCAGAACAGCGGCCTACACGCTCGTAAAGAAGGCCGTTTTAAAGACAGCGCAGCCTTCTTTGCACGCGCAGAGAAAATCCTCAAAACGGGCTGCACCAATGGCGTGGGGACATCGTGCGCTGAGCTGCGAGCCTTTCAAACCCGCTCACCCGCTTCCGACGATTCTAAGAAATAACTAGTTACAGGAACAGCCAGGCGAGAGACTTCCGTCGCAGCAGACCGTACGGCCCGACGCGCAACCACACACACCGCTGTGCTGCGAGCAGCAGCCACTACGGGGCTGAAAGATGCTGTCGACTTCCCGCGGCACCGAAACGCGCTCACCGGGGGTCACATCACAGCCGAGTTCAAGGCAGTTGTTGGGCTGCGGCTGAAGCGCGGAAAGGGGTAGTTTGTCAGCAGGCTTTGGCGTCGCGGTCGACGCAGGCTGCTTGGCATACCCGATAGCGCAAAGCAAAAGAATAGCCCAAAATACCCGTTTCATCTCTTAGACGTTCTCATAAGAAAACGCAGGGATTGTGAAGACATTGTCTTAAGGCTAACCTTACTCAAAAGGAGAACCCCATGAAGATCAGAAATCTTATGTTTGCTGCGCTTTTGTCCTTCGGTGCCACTTCGTTCGCGGATCACCACGAATGCAGCTGCGGGAAAGAATGCGCTGCTGAATGTGAAAAGCACCACAAAGACGGCACCAAGTGCGATTGCAAAGAATGCGATTGCGCTAAAACGGGCGCCGAATGCAAACACGGCGAGTGCAAAGAGCACAAGGGCACTAAAGAAAAAAAGGCGAAGTAATTACGCCGCAGTTAGAAGCAATCTCTGACAGGGGATTGCTTCTTTTTTTTGATGCTTAAAGAAACTCTTCGTCTCGCTATTCCAGTCGCTTTCTCTCACCTGCTCATTATGACCATGGGCTTGGTGGATCTCATCTACATGCGCGAAGTGGGAACCGTCGCCGCGGGTGCGATCGGGATTGCGGTTGCCATCGTAGGTTGGACACTCACGGTCGGTCTAGGGCTCCTCGCAGGACTCGATTACTTTATCGCGACAGCGCACGGCTCCGGCGATCGAGAAACAACCTACCGCTATCTCGGACAAGGGATCTGGCTAGCGCTAGCGACGGGAGTTCCCTGCAGCGCCTTTCTTTACTTTGGGGCCGACCACCTCGCCCTGATGGGAATCACCCCCGATGTTGCGCCGATTGCCGCGAGCCTTTTGAAATACCTCGCGCCGGGTATGCTGCCGCTTTTTCTATTCGGGGCACTCCGTGGTTTTTTACAAGCCACGAGCCGGCCCTTGCCGCCGATGCTGGCGCTTCTCGCCGGGAATTTTCTCAATGTGCTTTTCAATTACATGTTTATCTTTGGCCACTACGGCGCCCCCGCGCTAGGGGCCCGCGGGAGCGCTGTCGCAACGACGCTCTGCCGATTCAGTCTCGCCGTGATGCTTGTGATCTACGTCCTTTGGGATTCGCGTAAGAGCCCCATCCCCTGGCCCCTCATGAAGTGGAATACCGAAGCCTTTTTTCGCCTATTCAAACTCGGCCTACCGGCCTCTTTGCAAATGATGGTGGAACTCGGAGTGTTTGGGCTCTCGACTGTTCTCGCCGGCAATCTCACGGCCAATGCGTTAGCCGCACACCAAATCGTCTTGAATATGGCGAGTGCAGCTTTCATGGTGCCGCTGGGCATTGGCGCCGCCTGCGCGGTACTCGTCGGGCAATCGATAGGCGCTCAGAACCCCGTCCGCGCCGCAGAAGTCGGCTGGTTAGGGCTAAAACTCGCCACGGGTTTCATGACTTTCACCGCGCTGCTGTTTTTCCTAATCCCCAATCAGTTGCTGTCGGTCTTCACGCAAGACCCGGTGGTAATTGAAATCGCTATGCAGCTCATTTTGGTCGCCGCGATATTCCAGATTGCGGATGGCGCACAAACGTCTTTAACCGGTTCCTTGCGGGGGCTAGGAGACACCACCACCGCCGCCGTCGTTAATTTCATTGGCCATTGGCTCATCGGCCTGCCCATCAGTCTGGCGCTTTGTTTTTCTCTGGGGTGGGGCGTGTTGGGAATCTGGGTAGGATTAGCAGCGGGGCTTTTTGTCGTCGCTTGTTGGCTGCTCTACACTTGGGCGCACAAGACACGCAAGCACCCGACGCCCGTGCTCTAACGAGGCGAAACTTCGAGCCACCAGTCAGGTTCCGCGGAAACGATCTGTTCGCGGCTTTGCACGCGCTGCGCGGCTTGCACACTGGCAAGTCCGGGAGCCGTTTCCACCCACCATGCGATCGCTGGTTCCTGGCCACCCAGAGGCCGCGCTGCGGACTCTAATCCGATACGGCGAAGGACTTCCTGGCGGGAGAGTTTCTCGGAGAATTGCACCACCATGCCCCCCGGAAGCGCGCGGCGGTTGCCACCCGCTGGAGAATCCGAATAAACAGGAGAAAGCCCCGATGGAAACGTGGTGGCCATCCGGGGGCCACTATCGAAAAACCGAACAGCAGGGCGCACGCGCCTGCCTCGCTCTGGTCGAAAATCAACGTAGGCACCTGCTACTTGGAAGTATTTTTCAACTCCTTCGCGGCCATGCCAAGTGAGGTCCTCGGCAAAAGCCGAAACTGAAAGCAGGAGTAAGAATGCGAGTTTCATTTATTCTCCGTAGAACTTCAGGCGCCAGCTGGTAAATGTTCCCGTCGTACCGGCCTCGGAATCCTTCACGACGAGCTTCCACACTCCGTCGGCGGGTTCGCCGAGGTGGCGCGCGCTACCAAATTTGAAAGTGTTACCGGACACGGTGCAGTCGATCTTCGACTGAGAGCTTCCGCTTTGATTGTAGCAATCGTGCTGAATAGCTAAGATGCTTGAAGTCGTAATGCTATCGTCGCGCTGGAGCGTAATACGCAAATTCCCCCAGTCGGTGTGGGTAATATCGACTTGGATCTCCACATATTCAATCTTGCTAATCCCCGACCCACTCACCGTCATGCTCGAGGAAACACCCGTATTGTCATTATCCGGAATAGCGGACGCCACCGACTTCACGCCCCCCGTTGGGTAGGAGAAGTTTTCCAGGGCACCGACATTCGTCCAGGTTTGGGCGAGAGTAACCGCTGCATCGGCATCGACGACGCCGAAACCATAGTCGTAGCTGATGTTGTAAGTCGGAGACGCCGCATTCGTCCCCCAGCCCGAGTTGGAAGCGTCGTTCTTCCGTGCCGAACGCGCCAAGATCATACGCATATCGCGCCAGCTTAAGGTGGGGTTGGTTTCATACACCAGCGCCGCTACCCCACTGACAATCGGCGTAGCACCCGAAGTACCGTTGAAGAATTTCGTGTAAGCGCGATCTGTTAGGTCGCTAATCGAGGAGACGTTCATGCCCGATTGGCCCACTTGATCCGTGGTGTACAGCGCCACCCCGGAGTTCCCCTGCGAGGGAGCGCAAACCCAGATATTTGCGCCGGGCTCGGAATAGGAAGCCACAACGCCATCGTCGCCAACGGCACAAACAGCCGTTGTGGCGTAGTAACTCGCATACCCGTCGTACGTCGACAGATCCGTAATCGCCGAAGCCGTCGTCGCAAAGGCACCGTTGCCTGCCGCCCAGAAGAAAGACGTCCCCTTGCCACCACGGCCTGAGGTCACCGCCGCATCCACCGCCGTCTTCCAAGAAGAAACGGACGTGGTCAATGTTCCCAGCCCATCGCTCGGGCCCCAGCTATTGTTGGAGATATACGCGTCGCTCGAATTCCGACCAGCCGCATCGGCGATATTAGAAATGGTCGAGTTTTGGAGCATGTTGTAGCCAGCGAGGGTCGCGCGTGGAGCGGCCCCGCGGACGCCGAAGCCATTGGAGTCTCGTGCGCCGATGAGACCTGCAACACAGGTCCCGTGGAAGGCGCTGGAAACCGTCGGGTCATCCGAGCCGTCGAGGTAGTTATACCCCCGCCCTTGCGCGATGTTTTCATACAGATCCGGGTGCGTAATCTCAACGCCGTCATCAACGATAGAAACGAAAATATCCGTTCCGAGAGCACCGTCATCCCAAACAGGGACAACGTTGATGTCTTCACCCGAAGTGCCTCCCAGCTGGCCCGTGTTGTGGAGGTGCCATTGGTACGCGTAAAGCGGGTCGCTTAGGGTATAGCCGGGGGTTTCAATTTGCACCGAATCGCTAGGCCAATCGGTTAGGTCCGTCGTGTTTCCATAGCCTAAACGGCCGTCACTCCCCGTCCCGGCACAGCGGACATTCCCGCTCGGTTGGATACCACACCAATTCTCTTCTCCCCCGGAAATGCCCGAGAATTCAATTCCCAGAGGAATCGAGGGAGTGCCGCCCCAGCATTTGTAGTAAGCGGGGGAGCTCGCAAGCCGCGCGCAGGTTTGGTTCCACCCTGTTACGACAGCGTTGAACGTATCGTCGAATAGGGCATCCGTCTGGGGCGTCTCGTTGTCGCCCACGATAGATTCACCACTGTAGCCCAAAGCATTTCCCGTGTTGTCGCCCCAGCAACGCACCTTGCCCGGGGAAAGCAAAGCGCAGGTATGGGTATAGACCGACG
>JAIEOG010000326.1 GCA_019750655.1 bacterium | reverse complement strand
GCGATGAGCGCTTCGGAAATACCGCCTGCCACGACGCTAAAACCGCCCGTGCCTTTTTCCGACATCTGGTGGAAAGCGCGGATGATGCCCACGACCGTTCCGAGCAATCCAATGAAAGGTGCCGCACTCCCAATCGTTCCGAGCAACCAGAGATTGCGCTTGAGATTGGCGGCCATGCGGGCTTTGTTCCGCTCCGTTACGCGTTCGGCTGCCGCGCGCGATTTGCGTGTGTCGATGGTACCCAGGAAAATTTCGCCCAGGTCGGGGCGTTCCGCGTGGCAAAGCTGGCGGGCGGCAGCAACATCGCCGGCGCGCAAGCTTTGGAGAATCGATTGGCCCAAGCGGCGGAAGCGCGGGCGGATGGCCAGCAAGGCCCACGTGCGCTCGAGCGCGATGGCCCAAGTCATAATGGAAAGCGCCAGCAGCGGCCACATCACCCAGCCGCCTTCGAGGAACATTTGGCCCAAACTTTTGCCCATCGGGTCTCCTAAAAAGGGTTCCCAAAACCATAGCAGACAGGAGGCGGTTAGTCGCGTTTTTCCCAGGTAATCTGGGAGCGGAGGATTTCTTCGAAACTACGCTGGGGAGCCCAGTTTAATACGCGGCGCGCCTTTTCGATGCTCGCCACTAAGGCCGGTGGATCGCCTGGGCGGGGAGGTTGGATTTGGATCGGGAACTTCTTACCTAGCAAACGCTCGCAGGTTTCCGCGGCTTGCAGCACCGAATGCCCGGTCCCCGAGCCTAGGTTGATGCAGTCGAAAAAGCCGGGGCTCTGGGCTTCTAGGTATTCAAAAGCTTTCAAGTGGCCATCGGCTAAGTCTTCCACATGCAGAAAGTCGCGGACGCAAGTGCCGTCGGTAGTCGGGTACTGGTTGCCGAAAATAGAAAAGGTTCGGTTGCGGACGGCGGCGCGCACGACGTTGGGGATGAGGTGTGTTTCCGGATCGTGGCGTTCGCCATGGTCAGCGCCCTCGATCCAACCCGCCGGGTTGAAGTAGCGCAGATTCAAAACGCGCAAGCCTTGGGAGCTCGAAAACTCTCGTAGGATTTCCTCAGCGCCGCGTTTTGTTTCGCCATACGGTGAAATAGGCCCCAGTGCGCTCTCTTCCGTTACGGGGAGTGTGCGGGGAACGCCGTAGACTGAGCAAGACGACGAATGCACAAAGGGGACCCTCAGGGCGGCCGCTTTCGCGGCCGTGTTGATAGTCGATTGTAGATTGTTGTGCGAGTAGCGCGCTGGCTCGCGGTGTGACTCTTCAACTAGTGCCAGGGCTGCGAAGTGGAAGATGCCCTGAATGGGTGGGAGTTTTTCGAACAGCGCGTCCACTTCTGTGGCCGACGCGAGATCTGCTTCGAAAGTGCGGATGCCTGGGGCTTCGAAGCGGTGGCCTGTGCTGTAGTTATCGACGCAGATCGGGGTGAATCCCGCTCGCAGGAGCCAGTCCATGGTGCAGCGGCCTAGGTACCCTGCACCGCCTGTGATTAAGAGAGTCTTTCCCGACATCAGGGGTAAAAGTATTCCAGCAATCGGGGGCCACTGAAAAGGTAAATCCAGCCGGCGACCGCCAAAAAGGGCCCAAAGGGAATGGCGGCCTTAGCGTTAGCGCGGCCGAGGGCCATCATTCCCACACCCACGATAGAGCCGAGGAAGGTGGACAAGATAATGATGATCAAAATGCTTTCCAATCCAAACCAAGCGCCGAGCATGGCGAGCAGCTTTACGTCGCCACCGCCCAAGCCTTCGACGCCCGTGATTTTTTCGTAGAGGTAAGCGACTCCGAAAAAAAGCCCGCCGCCGACAAAGATCCCCATCAGGGATGACAGCCACGTGATGTCCTGTGTGAGCCAAGCCGCTGCAAGTCCGAGAGGGATTCCCGAGAGGCTTAATTCATCGGGAATGATCTGGTGGTGTAAGTCGATAACCGAAATCAGGATCAACCAGCATGTCAGCACGCCATAGGCGAGGAGCTGCCAAGTCCAGCCGAAATAGAGATAAAGGCCGGCCAGAGCGCAAGCTGTGGTGAGTTCCACGAGAAAGTATTCCACGCTGAAGCGTTTGCCACAGCAGGCGGCTTTGCCCCGCAAGGCGAGATAACTCCACAGTGGGATGTTGTAGAACCAAGGGATCGCAGCGCCGCAGCCACGGCACTTGGAGCGGCCGCCGAGTGATTCTTCTAACGGCAGGCGCACAATGACGACGTTAAAAAAGCTCCCCAGAATCATTCCGAAGACGAAGATCATTCCTACAAGAAGCGCAGGTGGAAGAGCCGTCACGTCGCAATGTCCTTTCGTTCAAAGGTCACTAGTGCCAAGGCCAAGTAAAAACCAAGGCACAAGAGCGCATAGGCCACAGCCCAGAAGAATTCCGTTCCGGCGAGGCTTTGCCCATAAGACGCTAAGGACTTCATATTGAAAATCTCTAAATCGGGGATCAACGTCCGGCCCAAACGCCAAGACCACGGATTTTCCCCAGCGCGAAAAGCGCTGTCCACCACCTGGCGCATATGCCCCACGCTGAACAGCGCCAGCGTAAGAAGTGCCGTGGTGAGGCTGCCGGTATTGACGGCAAAAGCATAGGTGAGGGCTGTGAGCACTACGGATTCGGCGTAAATGAGCGCTACGGTTTGGGCGGTGGCGAGAACGGAGAAATTTCCGTCGAACTGGCTGCAAATTCCCAGCGTCAGGGCCCCCATGCAAAACGCCATGGCGGCTTGCACGCCTATCTGGCCCAGGAATTTTCCCAAGAGGAAAGAGGCTCGCGAAATTGGCTTGCTCAAGATCATCGAGACAGATCCCGAGAGCAATTCACGTTGAAAGAGTGTGACGCCCATGAAGATCGAAAACAACACGAGGATCAGGTGTGTGCTGCCCAACATGAAATCGAAAGTGAGTTTCGCTTTTTCGGCATACGTCATTTGGCCGAGCAGTAGACTAAACGCGATGGACGCGCCGAGAAATCCGATCAAAATGTAGAAAAATCGCTCGTGGATTAGTTCCCGAATGGCAATCCAACCAATGCGCAGGGCGTTCATGCTGTCTCCCGTGCGGAATCGGAGAAGAGCGTTTTTTCGAGACTGCCGCGTTTCGTATACACCGAGAGGATTTTAGCCCCTGCAGCGCTCAAGCGCCCGATTTCTTTTTGCAACGCCGCAGTCCCATTGAGCGAAAAGCTAAATCCCAAGGGCGAAGCCGTGAGTGAGTGCGCCGCTGCGAGTTCCGTTTGCAGGGCCGGTGATACATTCGTAAGCGTTAGCTCGTAGTTTTCTGGTTCGTTTTGGATGAGTTGTGCGATGGGGCAATTCACTTTCAGTTTGCCTTGCTTAAGCAGCGCTACGGAAGAGCATAGCGCTTCCGCGTCCGACAAGATGTGCGTTGAAAAGAAAAGCGTCGCTTCCGGCATTTCTTGGTGGATGCGGGCGATGAGATTGCGGATCTCCATGCGGCCCAGCGGATCAAGGCCGCTCATAGGTTCATCGAAAATCAAAATCTTGGGGCGATTGATGAGTGCCTGGGCGATGGCGAGACGTTGGATCATGCCTTTGCTGTAGCCTTGTACGCGTTCGCCCCCTGCGTGTTCGAGTCCAACGAGTTCTAGAAGTTCCGTACAACGGCGTGATAGTCCAGCGCCGCTCATACGATGGAGACGCCCGATGTATTCCAAGATCGAGCGCCCCCTGAGAAAGCGCTGGAAACGCGGGTTCTCCGGCAGGTAACCCAGGTGTGTGCGGGAAGCGCGCGTGCCCGCGGTAACGCCTGCAATCAAGATGTTGCCTGAGGTGGGACGCAAGAATCCCAAAATCATTTTCAGTGTCGTCGATTTTCCCGAACCATTGGCGCCAAGCAGGCCCACGACTTCTCCGCGCGGAATGTCCAATGTGAGGTTGTCGACGGCAGTTTTGCGACTACGGATGCCCGTCTCGAAAACCTTCGTCACGCTCTTAATCTGGATGTCTTGGGTCATGGGGTCTCCTGCGCGGGTTCGAAAATCCCACTGTTCTCTAGGTACGCATCTTCAGGCCTCAATACGCCCTCGGCTTGTTTTTTCGACGCGTTCCAACGGAAGGTAAAGCTCTGTGCGAGAAGTGGCCGTAGGTCCTCGGGCGCTTCTAGGTTCTGAGCGGCCTGCGCAAGCTCCCGAGCTGTGCCGCTTTGTTTCTGCTGCAGCTCGGCCCAAGCCGATTTTTGCAACCGGTAGTTCAAGCTTTGGATGGTTCGCCGGAGGCGGTACTTTGCCTCGTCGTCCGTTAGCCCACTGTAAAGACTTAGCGCGGTTTGAAGAGAAGTGAACGTGGCACCGGATTCCGACAAGAGCCTTACGCCCAGGGAGTTTAACCACTCAGGTCCGCCAGGAAGGGCCGCGGCTTGGAGGATCTTCGCAGCCCCCAAGTCGTACTCTTTCTCATCGTGAAAGAGGAAAAACCCATAGTTGTAGTGGCTTTTCCAATTGAGCGGAGCGGCCACTGTCCATTGTTCGAGTAAAGCGCGTGCGCCGGTATTGTCGTGTCGAAAAACGGAAACGAATGAGGCCCCGAAGGGGTATGCCGCGTGAAACCGAGGGTCGAGCCCTAGGATGCTATCCAAGATCGCATATTCCCAGCTGACGGTCCCGGATCGGAGTTTTTCGTGGCTCGCACTTTGGAGCAAATGCACCCAGAGCAGGTCGGCGACTAGGTTTTCAAAACCGAGAGAAAATCTCTGTAAGGATCGGCGGTGGAAATGCGCTGTCTCGAGTGTGACTTCAGGATCGCGCCGAGTAGAGGTCTGAAAATGCCTCTCCGCCGCCGTTTTTCCCCAAAGCAAAACACCCATAAGCGAACTGAGCGCAATCCAATGGAAAGTCCGTCTTAGCATCTTGGAGACTGTTCCGATTTTAAAGGAGGAGGGAGGCTTTGAGGAAAGTATTTAGAGTTGAGGGCGAGCGGTAAAAAGCACCTACCGTCGGCAACAGGTTTTGGGGGGTTGAATGGAATTGGGAAGGTAAGCACCCAACACCGCTCGTTGCCTCAACTTCTAAAATTTCGCGACCGTTTGACGTCCACTTTTTACAGCTTCTAACTTCCGGTGCACTCCGCGTAAGAGCAACTTGGATGCCAAAACTTGGCAGCCCCATGTCGGGCGGTTTCTTTTTTGAAAAATGCTTAAATAATAATGGTTTACCGGTTCGCTGTGCGTGCGGGTGCCAGTGCCGCGGTGCAGCCGGTGCCGGACCCAAAATGGAACCAGATCGAGCTTCGGGAATACATTTTTAGTTTCAATTAGTTAGAGACTCGTAAAAAGACCCAAACCGGGACTGCTTTTGGTCCCTGGCTTGCTTTTAGTACACCCCGTGGAAAAGGGTTTCCTACATTCCCCCGCCATGGTGCTGGTGCGCCTTATCGGGGTTGCGCTGCTCATCGTAGGGGCAAGCGAGCTTCTGGTCGCGGTGGACACGTCTGAGAAAGACGCCGTCGCGGGCGCTTATTTGATTAAGAGCGGGGATGTGTATGTCCTGTTCTGGAGAACGGTGCAGGACCCGCAATACCGCGCTTACCGCTTTCCCCACTTGGGCGATGCGGTCCGCTACGCATCTCACTTGGGCCTAAAACGGACGCAGCCGCCGCGCTCCCTTGTACGTTTGGAACACCATTGGTTGCGCCACGCGCGAACGATGAGTGTGCTGCATTGGAAATCCAGCGCGACTCCCGAACCTCAGCGGTTAACCTTCCGGTCTCGACAAGAGGCCGAATTTTTCCAAGATGCTTTTAGCTCCGGCAGTTACACGCCATCGCCTTTTGGCCACGCCCTTTTCTTCGGCCGTCGATAGAAGTTGTCAAAACTCCATGAGTTTCCTAGAACGGGGGATTCAGGAGGTTCCTCGTGGTGTTTCCCAAGATTGAGTTGACGAGTGGCGAAGGGCGTTGCGACGCACTCGCGTTAGGTTTTTTCCAGGCGGAGAGCAAAGCTAAGGGCAAGAACGATAAGGACGCCAAGTCGGAACCCCCTCTGTATCTTGGGAAGAAGGGCACCGAAATCGCTTCGTTGACGGAGCGCCTTGCGGGTTCCAAACACTTCAGCGCCAAGAAATCTGAAACCGATCTTCTGCGCTTCGTAGAAGCCGGTGGTTGCACCAGCACTCTGCTGGTGGGCTTGGGCCAGAAATCGAAACTCGATTCGGAAACACTCCGCCGGGTCGGTGCTTCGGTTTACCAAGCGCAAAAACGCGCGAAACTCACCAAAGTGGCTGTCCAGGGCGATAGCTTCTTCTCCACGGAAGTTTTCGCAGCCGAAGCCACGGCACTCCAAGCTTTCGCCGAAGGCTACTTGCTTGCGAGCTATGAGTTTAACGATTTCAAAGAACCCTCCAAGGAAGCTCCCAAGCACCTTGAGATCCGCGGCTCCAAAGTGGCCTCTTCGAAAGAAGCGATTGCAAAGGCCGAGGCTGTGGCAGCCGGCGTCTGCTTCGCACGCGAATTGGGCGATTTGCCTCCGAATAAACTCACCCCGGCCTATTTCGCCGAGCTCGTTTCGGGCATGGCGAAACGCCAAAAGGTGAAATGCACCATTTGGAACCGCGCGCAGATCGAAAAAGAGAAAATGGGCCTCTTCATGGGCGTTGCAAAAGGCTCGGAGCTCGAGCCGCGCTTCATGATCTTGGAATACCGTGGCGGCAAAAAGGGCGATAAGCCCGTCGCTTTGGTAGGCAAGGGCATCACCTTTGATTCGGGCGGTATCTCCATTAAGCCGGCGCCCTCCATGGAAGAAATGAAGTACGACATGATGGGGGCCGCTACGGTGGCGGGCATCGTCCAAGCGGTAGCAGCTTTAGGGCTGCCGATTAATATCAACGCCTACATCGCGGCTTGTGAAAACATGCCGAGCGGCACTGCGCAGAAGCCTGGCGATATCCAAACCAGCTCCGGCGGCAAAACAGTCGAAATCACCAACACCGACGCCGAAGGCCGCTTGATCCTGGCCGACGCTTTGGAATACGCCCAGAAAAGCGATCCCCAAGCCATCATCGACTTCGCGACCCTGACAGGCGCCGTTTTGATTGCTTTGGGAACGATCTCCACGGGCATCATGGGCACAAGCCCTGAGCTGATTAACCGTCTCAAGAAATCTTCGGAAGCCACAGGCGAGAGAGTTTGGGAGCTCCCGCTCTACGAGGAATACGAAGAAGATTTGAAGAGCGCTTATGCCAACTACCGCAACAGCGGCGGCCGCGAGGCCGGCTCCAGCAAAGGCGGAACGTTTCTAAAGTTCTTCGTCGATCCCAAATTCCCCTGGGTCCATTGTGACATCGCCGGCACCGCCTGGAACCGTAAAGACGTGAACTACCACCCGCCGAAGAACGCTTCGGGCGCGATGGTGCGGCTCATGATCCACGCTTTGGAAAACTGGCAGACCATGAAGTAAGCCGCGGCCTGTGACAGGGCTCTGCCCCGTGGGATTTTTAGAATTCCGGCGGGTCCTGTCAGCTGCGTCTTAGGGCGCGCGAACTCGCGCACCCTAAGACTCCGCTGCCACCCCCCGGAATTCTAAAAATCCCACGGAACAAGTCCCGGTCCGGGCGGGGCTACCTTCG
>JAIEOG010000217.1 GCA_019750655.1 bacterium | reverse complement strand
AAAGGCTTTGCGGGACAGCGACACCTTATCGCTGTTTCCGGAGGCTTGGACTCCATGGTGCTTTTGCATCTAGCGATTGGGGCTCTCCCGCCCGAGCAATGGGTAGTTGCGCATTACGATCACGCCGTGCGCCCGCAGAGCAGCCAGGACGCCTTGTTTGTCCGCAAAAGCGCCGCGGCGTTCGGGTTAGATTTCGAAACGGAACGTGGTCCCGGCACCGCGCGCGATGAAGCTTCGCTGCGCGATCAGCGGTTGCGGTTCCTGGAAGCCTGCCGCGCGCGCCATGGGTGCGAGAGCATACTCACCGCTCACAACTTAGATGATCAGTGGGAAACATTTCTGATGCGTTTGATCCGCGGCACAGGCCTGGAGGGGCTAGCGGGGATTGCTCCCACTCGCGGTGCCTGGGTTCGGCCGCTTTTGGATATCAGCCGCGAGCGGCTGGCCGCATTCGCGGAAGAGCAGGGCGTTCGCTTCCGGTTGGACGAAAGCAATTTCGACACAGCCTATTTCCGCAATCGTATCCGGGCCGATCTTCTGCCGCACTTTCAAAAGATCGCTAGCCAATATGGTGGCTATGAAAAGTTTCTCGAACGTTTTGCGGAACTCCGCCAGGAGCTGGATCAAAACGAAAACGCCAACGCCGCGCATACACGCTCATTGGGCGCACATCTATTGACCCAATGCCGTTTCTGGTTGCGCCTCGATCGCGCGCGGCTGCTGGACCTGCCCACATTCTGGGCGCTGCGGGTTTTGCGCTTGGCCATCCAAAACCTGGGAGTTCCATCCCTCGATCGGGACACAACTCACCGCTTGCTGACCCTTTTGCACTCCAAAACCTCGCAGGCCTGCTTTCCCGGCTTTCGGGTTATCCAGTCGTGTGGTTGGGTGTATTTCCAGACGCGGGAGCAATCTAAGCTTTCGTTTACTCGGCCGGCGCTCCGCCAAGGGCCGGACTCCATAGAAGTGCCAGACCTGGGATTGCGCATCCGTGCGCACCGCGGCGATTGGGAAGGGGCCCAGGCCCGTTTCTTTGAACCGGGCGACCGATTGGGGGGCCGCAAACTCTCCGACTATTTCCTCGAAAAGCGTGTTCCTTTGCCCGAGCGCCGGTTATTGCCGGTGCTAGTCCGCGACACGGAAGTTCTATGGGTATTCCCGCAGCCGTGGCCGGGTCTGGAAATCGAGGCGTGCGAATTCCCATTCGCTGCGTCATTGATATCACTGGAAAATCCGTTAGGCCCTTGAGTCCCTGTCACTTTCTGCCGAATAGGACCTAGAAGAAGGTACTATGAAATCTTCGCAGAAAACCCTGATTGCCTGGCTGCTCCTTGTGGTCGCGACGATGATGCTGTTTCAAACAGCACGCGTTCAGAAGACCAGTAAGCGCATTACGTTTAACCAATTCATCGAGCAGGTGAAACAAAACCACGTCGCTAGCGTGACGTTCAAGGATCAGGGCCGGATCGAAGGTAAATTTCTCGATTCGCACGAAAACGGAACGGTTTTCGAAACGATCGGGGATACGACCTCTGAGTTCTATCTCAAGCTCCTGGCGGAGCATAACCTGACGCCGAGCTACGATATCGAAGCCAATAACTCGCTCTGGCTGCAGTTCCTCATTGGCTGGGGCCCGATGTTGATTTTCTTGGTGCTGTTGGTTTTCTTCCTGCGCCAAGTGCAGATGAGCGGTGGCAAGGCAATGGCCTTTGGCCGTTCGCGCGCTAAGCTCTTAACGGAAGGCAATACCCGTGTTGGGTTTGCCGATGTTGCTGGTTGCGATGAAGCCAAACAAGAACTCGAAGAAATCGTCGATTTCTTGCGCGACCCGAAAAAATTCACGCGCCTCGGTGGGCGTATCCCGAAGGGCGTTTTGCTCGTCGGTTCCCCAGGAACGGGTAAGACTTTGCTCGCCAAGGCTGTTGCAGGCGAAGCAGGCGTGCCGTTTTTTAGCATCAGCGGTTCGGATTTTGTGGAAATGTTTGTCGGGGTCGGTGCAAGCCGCGTCCGCGATCTTTTCGAACAGGGGCGTAAACACGCTCCTTGCATCATTTTCATCGACGAAATCGACGCCGTCGGCCGCCAACGTGGTGCTGGCTTGGGTGGTGGGCACGATGAGCGCGAGCAGACGTTGAACCAATTGCTCGTTGAGATGGATGGCTTTGATTCTAAAGAAGGCGTCATCCTCGTCGCAGCAACGAACCGTCCCGACGTCTTGGATCCAGCCTTGCTGCGTCCGGGCCGTTTTGACCGCAATATCGTCGTGGCGAAGCCGGATGTTCGTGGCCGTGAAGCTATCTTGCGCGTGCATGTGCGCAAGGTGCCGATGACTGCGGATATCGACTTGGCTGTTATTGCCCGTGGCACACCGGGTTTCTCGGGTGCTGACTTGCAAAACCTGGTAAATGAAGCAGCCTTGATTGCCGCTCGCAAGAACCGCACGAATGTCTCTATGGTCGAGTTTGAGCAGGCGAAAGACAAAGTGATGATGGGTACCGAGCGCAAATCCATGATCATTGGCCCTGAAGAGAAAAAGGCCATTGCGTACCACGAAGCGGGCCACACTATCGTCGGCCGCTTCCTCAAGGGTTTAGATCCGATCCACAAAGTGACGATCATCCCGCGCGGTATGGCGCTGGGCTTGACGCAAACGTTGCCTAAGGAAGACCAGCTGACGCTTTCCAAAGAAAAAGCGCAGAACATGATCGCCTTCTTGATGGGCGGCGCGATTGCCGAAGAAATCATTTTGGGCCAGAAGACCACGGGTGCAAGCAATGACATTGAGCGCGCAACCGACCTCGCTCGCCGCATGGTTTGCGAGTGGGGCATGAGCGATATCATCGGCCCCATGGCAATCGGCAAGAAAGAAGAAAATGTCTTCTTGGGCCGTGAATTCCACCAAGGCAGCAGCAATATTTCGCAAAAGCTCGCTGAACAAGTGGACGCCGAAATCCACAAGTTCATCGTCTCCAACTACGAGCGCGGCACCGAGATCTTGAAAGAGAAGCTCTCCGTGCTCCACGCGATGTCCGAAGCGCTGCTTGAGCGCGAGACTTTGGATAAAGACGAGATAGAGCTCTTGTGCCAGGGCAAGGTATTGCCGCCTGTGGAAACCTCGAAGGCCCCGGTCAAAGCAGGCAACAGCTCGCCCGCACCGGTCGGCACACCCAGCACAGAAGTCGCTTAAAAACCGTCCTAATATCGAAGGGTTAGTCTGCATCCGGAAGAAAAGCCGGAAAGGCAGACGTGTAACCCCCCGGTATCCTAATGGAATTGCCGGATTCTTCCGATAAAGAAAGGCGGCAATCTCTTGTAGAGCGAGCCCCGGGCTGGCATGACAAGAGAGCGTTTTGAGGGAATCCCTTTCTAAATGACTGAGTACTTAAACAACTTACGTGAGATCGTGCGCTGGCAGGATCTCGTCGACGTGCTGTTTGTGACGTACGTCGTGTACCGTGTGCTGCTGCTTATCCGCGGCACGCGCGCTGTGCAGATGCTGACCGGGTTCGGGATCATTCTGATCATGTACTACCTGGCCGATCAGCTGCAGTTTCACACGCTCAATACGATTTTGGCAGAGTTTTTCCAGAACTTTATCTTGATCCTCATCATCGTTTTCCAGGATGAAATCCGCAAAGCGCTCACCCAAGTAGGGCGCAACCCGTTCTTCTCCAGTACCAACACGATCGAGGAGGTCGCGGTAGTGGAAGAGATCTGCCAAGCGGCGGCGCAAATGGCGCGCGATCGCGTGGGCGCTTTAATTGTGATGGAGCGCGAGACGGGGTTGAAGAACTACATCGAGGCCGGCACGGCGCTCGATTCGAAGGTAAGCGCCGACTTGATTTTGAGCATTTTTCACCCGACCTCGCCGATTCACGATGGCGCCATGATCATCCGCAATGCACGGGTGGTATCGGCAGCGTGCTTGCTGCCCATCTCGCGCGACCCGAGCATTCAGCGAGAGCTAGGCACGCGCCACCGCGCAGCCTTAGGCCTAACGCACGAGACGGATGCCGTGGTTATCGTCGTTTCTGAAGAACGTGCGGAGATTTCGATTGTTCACCACGGCGTCATGCTCAGAGACCTCGATGTGAACTCCTTACGCCACAACCTTTTAGAACTCCTGGGGCTGCGCAAATTCGAAGCGCGCCTTGAAGAGAAGGCGAGGGTCGAATGAACCGCGCCCTAAACATCTTGCGCAGTAACCGTGGGTCGATTCCTTTTTGGGAAAGCTTTGCGCTTAAAGTGGTGAGCTTCTTGTTGGCCCTCATTCTATGGGTCACCTTCTTGGGGCTCAAACGCGAAGAGCTTCATAAGCGCGTCAAACTTGAGCCTCTCCTGGCTCCGGGGACTACCATCACCAACCGCATTCCGACCCATATCGATTTCACGCTCTCTGGGCCCCGCCTTTTGCTAAAGACAGTGGACAAGAAGCTCAACCCCATTCAGCCCGATCTCCGCCGCAACCGAGAATCCACCATTGGATTCACCATCAGCGAAGATCTCCTGGGAGAATTGCCCAAAGAGGTCCGGGTGGTCGCGTTTTCGCCGACGAACGTCCTCATTCGGGTGGAAGAAGTCGTGGAGCGCTATATCCCCGTCAGCCCGTCTTTGCAGGGTAGTACCGAAGCGGGTTGGGAAGTCGAATCCGTCACGGTTACGCCATCGAAAGTCGCCGTCCGAGGCCCCAAAAGCGTGCTTGGACGCATCGATTCAGTGGGGACAGCGCCCATTGATATTGAGCACCTAACTGGGGTAATGGAAACAGAGGTTCAGGCGGAAGTAGATACCGTTCAAAACCTCGCTCTTTCGCGGGATGGCCTCGTTAAAGTGAAAATCAGAACAAAGAAGGTCGCTAGGTGAGCTCCTCTTCCAAGGATCGGATTTTTGGCACGGATGGAGTCCGTGGAATCGCAAACCAGCCTCCCATGACCAGCGAAACGGCCATGGCGATTGGCCGTGCTACGGCTTACTCCCTCTTTGGTAAACGTTCCGGTGTCACCACTCCGCCGCGGGTTGTGATCGGGAAAGACACCCGGCTTTCTGGCTACATGCTCGAAAATGCGCTTTCGGCGGGCTTCTGCTCCATGGGAGCCCAGGTCTTTTTGGTAGGCCCATTGCCTACTCCGGGCATCGCTTTCATCACCCGCAGCATGCGCGCGGATGCGGGCATTGTGATCTCTGCGAGCCACAATCCCTACCACTATAACGGCATCAAGATTTTCGATCGCTTTGGCTATAAGCTCCCCGACGCCAAAGAAAAAGAAATAGAGAGCCTGATTGGTTCCGAGACTCTTGAACGCTTTCGGCCGACGATGGAAGACATCGGCCGCGCAAAACGTATCGACGACGCCATCGGCCGCTACATCGTCTACATCAAAGATACCTTTCCAAATGACTTGGCCCTCGATGGATTCCGGGTCGTTTTGGACTGCGCCAATGGCGCGGCCTACAAAGTTGGCCCCATCGTTTTCCAGGAGCTAGGTGCTGAGATCTTTCCGATTCACTGTTCTCCGAATGGGAAGAACATCAACGATCAATGTGGCGCCGTTTACCCGAGTGCGATGGCCCGAGCCGTGCGGGATCACCGTGCGGAGATTGGGATTGCCTTGGATGGCGATGCAGATCGCGTGATCTTAGCCGATGAGAACGGCGAAATCGTCGATGGCGATCAAGTGCTGGCGATTTGCGCGCTGCAAATGCTTCAGGAAGGCACGCTAAAGAACAACACTTGTGTCGTGACGCCGATGAGCAATATGGGCGTCCAAGTAGCGCTCGCACGTGCCGGCGGCAAAGTCGTCGAAGCCAAAGTCGGTGACCGCTACATCGTTGAGACCATGCGCAAGCAGGGTTTGAACCTCGGTGGTGAGCAATCAGGCCATATCGTTTTCTTAGATCACAACACCACGGGTGATGGAATGATGGCGGCCCTTAAGGTGCTTGCGATCATGCGCAAAACCGGCAAGCGTCTTTCCGAGCTGAAGGCCCAAATCGAATTATTCCCGCAGGTACTGGAAAGCGTTTTTGTGCGCAACAAGGAAGCCTTCGAGCGTTTCCCGCGTATCGTAGAAGTGATTACCAAAGTCCAAACCGCTCTCGGAGATCGGGGTAGGGTGGTTGTGCGCTACTCCGGCACAGAACCTCTTGCTCGCGTGATGATTGAGGGCGAGGACGCTGGCGTGATCCAGGCCTACGCCCGAGAGATCTGCCACACGATCCAAGCCCAATTGGGTTAAAAAATGCTACCTGTCTTAACCACTCAGCAGATGCGCGAGACCGATCGTGCCGCTACGGAAGCCTTTGGGTTGCCGCCGTTGCTTTTGATGGAACACGCGGCAGAGGCCTTAGTGGGTGCACTCGACCGTCGCTTTGGCGGGCTCCTTCCGAAAACCAAGGGCTGTGTCTTCGCGGGTCACGGCAATAACGGTGGGGATGTACTGGCGGCTGTTCGTCTCTTGCATGAACGGGGCTGCCAAGATGTTTTCATTGTCTTAGTGGGTGGCGAGCGCCCGCTTTCTGAACTCACACGCTTGCAACTTGGAATTCTGTCGAAACTAGGCCTCGCCTGGGGCAAAGAGGCTAGCCCGGATCTTCTTCAAGCGTGTGATTGGATTCTAGATGGGATTTTCGGCACAGGAATCAACCGCGCGATTGAACCCGATCTAGCTCAAACGATCCAGACGCTAAACCAGTTCCACCAGAAGAAGTGGATCGTTAGCGCGGACCTCCCGAGTGGTTTGCATGCGGACACTGGCCACCCCATGCCCGTGGCTGTGAAGGCTAGTGAAACGGTTTGCTTGGGGGCCTATAAGCGAGGCCTCGTTACGGGAGATGCCGCGGACTATGTGGGGATATTAACTCTCGCGCCCATTCAGATCCCGTCGGGGGCCGTGCCAGCGAACCTGGATTGTTTTCTCTATACTGAGCAAGACGCGCGGCGCTTACCCTCACGTCGTCAGAATTCTCATAAAGGGCTCTTTGGCAAAGTAGGTGTTTGGGCTGGAGGGCCTTCTCGTGAAGGTGCTGCTGCGCTCTCTGCTTTAGGGGCACTGAAGAGCGGTGCGGGGTTGGTGAGTGTGTATGGCGCTGCAGATACACTGCAAAGCTTACGTCCTCGTTTGGCTCCTGAAGTGATGACGGAGGTCCGGGGAGATGTTGGTGCTTTAGCGCCGCAGGTTTTAGTGGTCGGTCCTGGACTGGGCACTGGGAAGGCGGAATGGGCCATTCTCGAAGCCTGCTTGCGCTCTTCGCTGCCTTTGGTACTAGATGCCGATGCTCTGACTCTGCTAGCCGCCCATGCTTCAAAAGCCCAAGCGCTGCTCGAAAAACGCTCGGCGCCGACGATCCTAACACCGCACCCTAAAGAAGCGTCGGCACTCTTAGGGGGTACTGTCGACTCTGTGCAACTCGATCGTTATGCGACATTGAATCACCTGACCCAAACCTGGTTTTGCACGATTCTACTCAAGGGCAGCGGAACTCTCTGCCAAACGCCCGCTACGCCTATGTGGCGATCGACCACCACCCCCCCGATGGCCACCCCAAACTGCTCCACCTATGG
>JAIEOG010000058.1 GCA_019750655.1 bacterium | reverse complement strand
GAGTCTTCTACGGGACCGAGCAAAACATGCACGCGCGCTCCGAGGAGTGCTGCGGCTTTTGCGATCTCCAATCCCATCTTTCCCGATGAGCGATTTTGCACAAAGCGCACGGCATCGATGGGCGAGCGCATCGGGCCCGCGGAAATCAAGACACGCTGGTGGTGTAGGAAACCGGCCATGGCGGCAGTTTAGCGGGGCCCAGGCACAGGTCAATGGTCGCGTCTCGGGCGATAATCAGGTAAGATAGGTACTTACCCCATCATGCTCAAAGCGCTTAAAAATCAAAAGGTTGGTAAACCTGCGGCCCCCGCCCGAGCACGCTTGGCCTCGCGCCACCTGAGCCGGGTTTTAGGCGTGGCCGCCTGGTGCGTGATGCTTTTCGTTTTCTACCGCCTTCTAGATCGCAAGCCTGTGGAGCCTTCGCGGCTCAGCAAAGGCGTTTTGGCGCAGAGCATTGGGCCGGCCGTCGCGTCGGGCGAATTTCCTGCGCAAATAGAAGTCGACCTTCCGCCGGGGCACTTACGCGCAAAGGCCTCGTACACTTTAAATCCCGAACACCAGCACCGGATTGAAAAACTGCTTTCAAGTTACCGGCCAGACTATGCCGCTTTTGTTGCATTGGATGCGACGACAGGGCGCGTGCTTGTGCTATCGAGTTACACCCACGCCAAAGAGTCCGAGCCACAGAATCTTGCGCTGAAAGCCTCTTTTCCAGCGGCTTCGATTTTTAAGATCGTAACGGCGGCCGCCGCGATCGATCAGGGCGTGATGAGTGCAGATACGATCATTCCCTTCAATGGGGCGAACCACACGCTTTACCGCCGTAATGTCACGGATCAGAAACTGAATCGGTGGACTCGGCAAATCACTCTCCGAGATGCCTTCGCGCGTTCGGTGAACACGGTGTTTGCGAAAATCGGGATGTACGTACTGGAGCCGCCGCAGCTCAAAGATTATGCCGAGCGTTTTCAGTTTAATAAGCGCATCCCGGCCGATATGCCCGTAGAAGCAGGGCAGCTGCAGGCGCCCGGCGAAGATCCCTGGGGCTTGGCTGAAATGGCGTCGGGATTTAACCGAATGTCATCGATGAGTCCTTTGCAAGGTGCGATGATCGCGGCGGCAGTTGTAAACGATGGTGTCATGATGGAACCCTACGTTGTCGAAGGCTTGCAGTCGGACAGCGGGGAGATTCTCTACCAAGCCAACCCTTCACCCACGGCGATTACCATGAAGCCCGAGACGGCCGAAGAGCTGCGCACCATGATGAACGAGACTGTGCGCTCCGGCACCTCCCGGAGTGCTTTCCGGACCCTGCTTCGTAAGAAGTACATCGAAAATCTCGAAATTGGCGGAAAGACGGGTTCGCTGCGGGGCCAAAACCCGCAGGGCAAATGCGATTGGTTTGTGGGTTATGCAAAGTCGGCAGATCAGCGCATCGCGATAGCGGCCCTGACGGTTAATCGGGATCTTTGGCGTGTGAAAGCGTCCTATCTTGCCCGGGTCTTTTTAGAGGAGTACTTTAGGCCCCGGTAATGCCGTCGTATGCTCTTCATTGGTTCCGCCGCGATCTCCGAGTGGCGGGAAATCCCGCTCTCGCCCATGCTTGGAAAGCTAGCCAGGGCCGTGTGCTTGGGTTTTTCTGTTTCGATCCCACCTTCTTAAAACGCCCTGATTTTTCCGTGAACCGCTTTCGCTTTTTCTTAGAGACGCTGGCTGCTCTCAAAGAAGAATTGCGCAACCTCGGTTCGGACCTGCTCGTTCTCGACGGCGGCCCGGAGGCTTCTTTCAAGACACTCTGGGAGGAACTCCCGCAAGCGCCTTCCTTGGTGACTTTCAACCGCGACTACGAGCCCTTTGCGCGAGCGCGTGACGAGAAGATAACAGGGCTTCTGCGCCCGCTTTGCGAGGTTTGGACGGAAGCCGATCATGTTTTGATCGAGCCTGAAGACGTCACCAAGAAAGACGGTGCTTACCAGGTCTTTACGCCGTTCCAGCGGAAATGGCTGGAAGCCTTCACTACAGAAAAAGTCCAAACTCGCATCGATGCCCAGAAAGCGGGCTTGGGCTACTTGCAGGGACGCATCTCTGGAAAGACGCAGAAACTTTTCTCCCTCGACTGGGAGCGAGCCTGCCCGCGGTTGCACAAGGCCGATCAGCTAGCGGTGTACCTAGATAAGGTGAAATCCACGGTGCCGCTACCACCGGCCGGGTCTCTGGCTGCTTACCGAGTGCTCCAGGACTTCGCTCCTAAACTAGCGCAGTACGGAAAGAATCGTGATTTTCCGTCGGAAGCGGGGACGTCGCATTTTTCGATTTATTTGAAGAATGGTTCACTGACCATTGCACAAGCGATTGCGGGGTTGGGGCTAAAAGGGTTCGGCAAGCACGCTGCATCGGGCCGCGATAAATTTCTGAGCGAGCTTATTTGGCGGGAGTTTTACTACGCGGTCCTCTACCACTTTCCGCACGTCGAACACACGGCGTTCCAAGAACGCTTCAAAGACATTGCATGGGAAAACCGCGCGGACTGGTTTGAGGCGTGGAAAGAAGGGCGTACGGGTTACCCTTTGGTCGACGCGGGGATGCGGCAGCTCAAACAAACTGGTTGGATGCACAATCGCGTGCGGATGGTGGTGGCGTCGTTTTTGACCAAGGACCTTCTTATCGACTGGAAATGGGGCGAGCGGCACTTCATGCACCTGCTGCTCGATGGGGATCTAGCGCCGAATAATGGCGGGTGGCAGTGGGCAGCCTCCACGGGGTGCGACGCGCAACCTTACTTCCGCATTTTCAACCCCTACTTGCAGAGCCAGAAATTTGATCCGAAGGGTGATTACATCCGAAAATACGTTCCTGAACTTTCGGGGCTTACTGCAAAGCAGATCCACGAGCCACCGCAGGTGCGCGGGTACCCAAGCCCCATTGTGGATCATGCCGTAATGCGAGCCAAGGCGCTCGCGCTTTATGGAGAGAAGAAATGAAACGGATTGAGTATGTCGGCTGGAAGCACGCGGCCCTGGAGTGCCGAGACTTGGCGCGCTCTCTACGTTTTTACCAAAGCTGCTTTGGGATGGAGCCGTATTTGGTCTCCGACAAAGATTGGGCAATGCTCGTTCTGGGCGATAGCTACCTAAGTCTTGTCCCGGTGCCTGAGTTGACGCCGGCGGGTAAACGCGCAGGAAGCCACCCCGGGCATCTGGGGTTGTTGCTTGTGGATCCCGAGTCGGTGCACGCGTTGCATGAGAAACTGCGCTCTGAAGGGATTAACGTCGGTAAGATCCTGGCCCACCGAGATGGCAGCCAAGGTTTTTACCTAAGCGATCCTGATGGTAATGCATTGGAATGCATTTTCGTCCCGCACCGTTCGCACTCGCAGAAGAGTGAGGGGCGCGTTTGGGTTCTGCTCTGCCATGGGTCCTCGGATGCGGATTGGGCAAAGCCGTTTGAAAGAATCGCGGAGCAGTTGCGGCAGCACGTGCCCAGCATTCCCTGTGAGCTGGCATTTATGGGCTCTCAGGAACCGTCGTTAGAATCGGTAGTGGCAAAGCACCCGGGAGTTTCGCAGGTAGATGTTTTCCCGGTGTTTCTCTCGGGCGGAGGAGCGCATTCAAAGCGCGATATTCCCGAACTGGTTTCTCTGGCGGCGAAACGCTTTACGGCAGTTCAGTTTCAGCTGCATGCAGCACTGGGAGAAAACCCGCTCGTGCAACAAGCTTTCACTGCAGCCATTGTTCGGCAGGGGTTTCCGGGTCAACCGAAGTAAGCGTCGTAACGGCGGGAGTCGGCGTCGCGTTGCGCTTGGTCCCATCCCAAGGCATCGCCTAGGAGTTCTTGCACGCGCGTGCGTGCGTAATCCGCGCCTTCTTTGTTCACGAAGGCGAGGCGCATCCGGCGAGCCAAGACATCGACCGTGCTCCGCGCGCTCTCATGCAAGGCCGCGTAAGCCACTTCCGCTTCGAGGTAGGGGGCTCCAGGAACCAAAACCCGCTTATCTGTTTTGAGTGCTAATTCACAGACTCGTTCCGCGCGATCGCCATAACTCAGGGACAAGTGCTTACACACCGTGAGTGGGAGCTGGAAGCGTTTCTCGAGGCGCTGGGGTTGATCGGGTTTGTAGTCCCCGCCGCCGGCCACCGCCAACGTCTCCGTTTGGCTTGCGCGCTTGACTGGGAGCTTGTGCAATGCGACGGCTTCGTCGACTGCTTCGAGCGCCATCCGACGATAAGTCGTCCACTTTCCGCCTGCGATGGTTATCAGGCCCGAGGGAAGCGCCTCGATCGTGTGTTCGCGGGAAATCTTGGCGGTAGATACGGCAGCTCCTGGTTGGACCAAAGGCCGCAGGCCGCACCACTTGGCCAGAACGTCTTTCTCTGAAACTGCGATGGAGAAGTATTTGGCAAGCTGCCGCAAGATGTACCGGATGTCCTCGGCGCTCGCGAGCGGGTTGTTTTGCACAGGGGCCGGATTATCGGTGGTGCCGACGAGCGTATGCCCCATCCAAGGCAGCAGGAATAAAACGCGGTCATCTTCCGTCTTGGGAATCAGAAGGCCCATTTCGGCGGGCGAGAAGCGGCGATCGAGCACGATGTGTGATCCGCTGCTCGCTTTGAGCATAGGTTTTAGCTTGGGGTCGTCCATGTGCCGGACGCTGTCGGCCAACGGGCCGGTGGCATTGATCACGGCACGCGCTTGGACAGAAAAGTGCTTATCGGTTAGGGCGTCTTTTAACTGTGCGCCAGTAATCTTTCCGGCCGTTTTCGTGAAGCTTGCGACTTCGACATAGTTGACCGCACGAGCGCCCAAATCCATGGCGCGCAGAAGGATACTGATGTTCATCCGCGCATCGTCGAACTGCCCATCGTAATAGACTACGCCTCCTCGAAGCCCTTTCTCGCGAAGCATAGGGCAGTGTTTGAGCGCGTCCTCGGCATTGATGTAACGGCTCGGCGGCGTTTGCTCGTCGTTGGCGAGCCAGTCGTACATCTTCAACCCGGCGAGGTAGTAGGGCACCTCCACCCGGCGGTATAGAGGGGTGAGTAAAGGTACATGGCGCGCGAGGTGGGGCGCGATTTTGAGCAAAATGGACCGCTCGTGCAGGGCTTCTTTTACGAGGCCGTATTGCGCCCGATCGAGGTCCCAAAAGGCGCGTTCGAGGTACCGCACACCGCCGTGGATAAGCTTCGTGGAGCGGCTCGAGGTGCCGCTTGCGAAATCTCCCTTTTCCACCAAGGCCACTTTGAGGCCCCGGCTCACGGCATCGAGCGCGATTCCGGCCCCCGTGGCGCCTCCACCAATGACAAGCAGGTCAAAGTCAGCGTCTTGGAGAGCGGTGATTTGGGATTCTCGGTCCATCTGCGTCAAGATACCCCCAAAACGGCTAAACGGCGACACCGATGAGAGCAGTTTTCAAGGCTCCAAAGATATGGTTTTCTACTGCGCATGGACATCGAGCTATTCTCACAACGGCACATCGGTCCTTCCGAAAAACAGATAGAAAACATGCTCGCGGCGCTGGGGCAGGGGAGTTTGGACGCCTTTGCCAAGTCCGTCGTGCCCCCCAGCATTTACCGGGAAAAAGCGCTGGACCTACCCGCTGCCGCAACGGAAAACGCAGCGCTAGTAGAGCTAAAGCAAATCGCCTCGCGCAACCGCGTGCCGCGGTCGTTTTTGGGGATGGGTTATTCGGGTTGCCTAGTGCCGGGAGTGATCCAGCGCAATATTCTGGAGAACCCGGGTTGGTACACACAGTACACTCCGTACCAAGCTGAAATCGCGCAAGGGCGCTTGGAAGCTCTTTTGAATTTCCAAACCATGGTAGCGGATCTCACGGGTCTTCCGATGGCGAATGCCTCGCTCTTAGACGAAGGCACCGCCGCCGCGGAAGCTATGGGGATGCTTTGGGGCCTGCGGGCAGATTCCCAAGCAGGTAAGTTTTATGTCTCTCAAGAGTGCCACCCCCAAACGCAGGCGGTGGTGCTGACCCGTGCCGAGCCACTGGGAATTGAAGTCGTGGTGGGGCCCGACCTGGGGACTCTGCCCGCCGGGTGCTTTGGCGCTTTGCTCTGCTACCCGAATACCTCGGGTACGGCGAAAGAGCTTTCCGATTGGATTGCACGTGCGCAAGCGGCGAACGTCCGCGTGGCCGTCGCAGCCGATCTTTTAGCGCTTTGCCTTTTGAAGTCACCGGGAGAAATGGGCGCTGACATTGTCGTGGGAAATTCCCAGCGCTTTGGTGTGCCACTGGGTTTCGGGGGGCCGCACGCTGCCTTTTTGTCCACCAAAGACGAATTTCAACGCCGCTTGCCGGGGCGTATCGTCGGGGTTTCCAAAGATCGAGCAGGGCGCCCCGCAATCCGCCTCGCCTTGCAAACCCGCGAACAACACATCCGCCGCGAAAAAGCGACGAGCAATATCTGCACGGCGCAGGTCTTGTTGGCTGTCATGGCGAGCATGTATGCCGTCTACCACGGGCCGGAAGGCTTAAAGCAGATAGCCGGCAGAGTCCACGGTCTTGCGTGCCGCTTGGCAGAGGGGCTACGGCGCGCAGGATTGAGCGTCGTGGAAGGGGTTTTCTTCGATACGTTGAAAGTGGCGCCCTCAGATAAGGCTTTGGCGGGATGGAAAGCCGCGGCCGCACAAGGAATGGCGCTGCGGCGCTTTGCCGATGGCAGCATCGGTATCGCCGTAGATGAAACCACCACCGCGGAAGATGCAGCCACCTTGCTCCGTGCGTTTGGCGGCGGAGAACTGCCGCCCACGGCTGGGAGTTCTATCAGTGAAGGCTTGCGGCGCAAGTCTGCGTTCTTGCAGCACCCGGTTTTCAGCACGCACCATTCCGAAACGCGCATGCTGCGTTACATTCGTAAGCTGGAGTCCAAGGATCTTTCGCTGACCCACTCAATGATCCCGCTTGGCTCCTGCACGATGAAGCTCAACGCGACGTCCGAGCTCTTTCCGGTGAGCTGGCCCGAGTTTAATAGCTTGCACCCGTTCGTGCCGTCGGATCACGCGCAAGGCTACGCGAAGATGTGCGCAGACCTCGAAAAATGGCTCGCGGAAATTACGGGCTTTGCGGCGGTGAGCTTGCAGCCGAATTCCGGCGCGCAGGGTGAGTATGCAGGTCTTTTGGCCGTGCGGAATTACCACCGCTCTCGCGGTGATGCCAAACGCGTTGTGTGTTTGATTCCAGAATCGGCTCACGGCACCAACCCCGCCAGCGCTGTGATGGCTGGGATGACGGTCGTGGCTGTGAAGAATGATTCCGAAGGGAATATCGACCTCTCCGATCTCACTGCCAAAGCCGCAAAACATGCCGACACTTTAGCTGCCGTAATGGTGACCTATCCGTCGACCTACGGAGTTTTCGAGGGCGGCATCCGCGAGATCTGCGATGTCGTGCATTCGAATGGTGGGCAGGTTTACCTCGATGGCGCAAACATGAATGCGCAAGTGGGCCTCTGCCGCCCAGGTGACTTTGGCGCGGATGTTTGCCACCTGAACCTGCACAAGACCTTCTGCATCCCCCACGGTGGCGGTGGGC
>JAIEOG010000322.1 GCA_019750655.1 bacterium | reverse complement strand
GAGCAGGAAATGGAACGGCTGGATTGGTCGAACTCGAGCCTACGCGAATCGGAGCAGTTTTTCCGCCGTGGCCAGCGTGAGTTTTTAACAAAGAATTACCACCGAGCGATAGATTCGTTCCGCACTGCGCTTTCTATCTATTCAGGCCATTTGTTGGCAGAGCGCTACTTGCGGATGTCTGTTTACGCCGCGGAGATGGAAGCCAAGAACCACATGGCAATCGCCATCCAGTACTACGAGGCCTTGCAGTACGCGCGCGCTATCCACCATTTTCATGAGGTCATTGCTTTGATGCAGCACCGGCCCAACGAGGCGATCATCAAGGAAGCCCAACGCTACATTAAACAGGCGGAGCTTAGGCTCCAAGCAGCGGAGTTGTTCCCATGAAGATCACAGTTAAGGTCTTCCAAGACGCACAAACACTTCAGACCAAAACCTTCGACGAAGGTGTGTTTCGTATTGGGCGTTCTGAATTTAGCGATATCGTCCTTGCGGACGATAAAATCAGCCGCAGCCAAGTCGAGCTACGGGTGAACGAAACCGCCGTTTATTTTACGAACATGGCTTCTCCGGGCTCCGTGAAGCTCAATGGCCGTTCCAAAGAGACGGGCGAAATCGCCGATGGCGACGAACTTTCTGTCGGACCCTATCTATTGTTGATTGGGTATGGCGGCGAAGACGAGCAGCCCGTGCCCGAACCCGCGGCCGAGATGCCCGCAGAAGAAGGCGCCGCCCCTGCGGAAGGCCTCATGGAAGGTTTCCTGCCCGATGGGGAAGCCCAGGAAGCTGCGCAAGGTTTTGGAAATGCCGAGCCACAGCCCGAGCTCGAATCTCCTGCTGAACCGGCAGGGAGCTTTGCTTCGATTGGTGCTATCGATACCGATGTCGAAGCCAAACCGGTTGTCGCTAAACTCGTTTTCACCGAAGGCCCCAAAAAAGGCGAAGAGCTGACGCTCGAAGCTTATGAAGTGAGCTTCGGCCGCAGCAAAAAGGCCGATATCTTCCTCGACGACGAAAAGCTTTCCCGCTTGCACGCCAAGATTACGCGTGTGGGTATGGGCTTCCGTCTGATCGATCTCGAAAGCCACAACGGTACTTTCGTAAACGGTATGCGCGTGTTGGAGCACCCGCTAGCGAGTTTCGATGAAATTCAGCTGGGCTCCACGAAAATCCGCTTTCTGATCCACGACGTCCTAGCTGGCCTCGATAAAAACCAAGTCGGTACGAGCCTGATGCAAACCGGAGCAGGCGTCGATCAAACCGAATCCGTTATGATGGGCGGTGCTTTGGCGCCCGACCAAGCGTTTGAAGTTGCCGCCCATGGTGGCGATCAGCTTTTAGAAGTCCCACCAGTCGCGGAGCCGATGGCCTCCTCGCCCATGCGCAACCGCCGCAACCAGATGTTGATCGGTGCGGTGATAGGTCTGTTGGTTGTTTACTTGCTGCTGCCTAATGGAGAACGCAAAACAACGGTTCCTGGCACGGAAGGCGTAGTCGCGGACAAAGCCGCGGATGTAAAGATTCCACCCTCGATGCCCAAAGAGTACGGCGAGCTTTCGGAAGATCTCCAACGCTCCATTGAAGGGTCTTACAATTCCGCGCTGAAAGCCGCGGACGCGCAGGATTGGGAATCTGCCGTGGGCCATTTGAAGAGCATCCACGAAAATCTGCCCTACTATAAGAAGTCGCGCGAGCTGGCGGATAAATACGCCAAGAAGCTTAAAGAGAAACAGGTCGCTGTGGCCCAAGAAAAGGCCAAGAACGACGAGAAGCAGGATCTCGCGATGTACCTCCAAGAGGGGATTGAGTACCTCAAGGAAGGCGATTTCGAACGCGCCGGTGAGGCATTCAACTCTGCCATCGTGATTGACCCGAGCAATGCAATCGCAGCTAAGGGCTTACGCGCTGCCGATGCGAAAGTGCGCGATATCAGCCAGCTCCCGCCGGAAGTCGATCCAGAAATGGAAAAGAAGCGCGCCGTCTTGGAGCTCTTCCAGCGAGCAGTAGCGGCTCTTCAGCAGAAGCAATACCAAGAAGCCATCAACAACGCCGAGCAAGCGCGCAAGGTGGAGCTGAAAAACGATACGCAATACCTCAACGAAGCGAAGCAGATCATCGACCAAGCCCGCATGCTCCAGAAAGAAGAGTTTGAGCCGTTCTTGATTTCTGCGAAGGAAAAGTTCGCGGAAGGCGATTACAACGGTAGCCGCAATCTCTGCGAGGAAATGCTGAAGAAGGATCCGTCCTATGAAGAGGCCAGTTCTTGCGTGCTGCGCGCGAGAAAAAACCTCAATCGCTTGGCGAAAGAAGCCTACACGCATGGTTACATCCTCGAGAGCATGAACCGCATTGAAGAGGCCAAGCAGTATTGGAACCGCGCCAAGACCTACGTCCGCCAAGGCGACGAGTACTACGACAAGGTCGTCCGCAAGCTCGATTACTACCAGTAGTTCCACGCCGCGGCTCGCTAACAGCCGCTAACAACTATTAAGAAACGCCGCGCAAGCCGCTTTGGGCTTGGCCCTGCTGTCCACTAAGATGGGGTTCATGGGGCGGCGCAAGGTACGTAAACAAGCATTGAAACGGGCGATCTTCTTCTACGCCTGGAACGCTTTTGTCATCACGGCTCTGGTAGTGCTCGCTTGCGGTAAGCAAACGGTCCTGCAAAACCAACCCGACCCGCAGATTTCTACTAAACCTCTGACTTTGGGAGTCTTCTCCTCGGTTTCCACTCCGGTAACGGATTCCCCACTGACACAGCTTTCGGACACTTTGGCGGCCTTGTCGCCGGCCGAGCGTGAGGAATTGGATGTCCGGCTTTACGTTTCTGGGGCCGATAGCCAAGCGGCGGCGGATGCTTATCTGCAAACGGCGGGGCTGAATATTCCGGCCGTTGTGGATACAGGAGAATTTAAAAAGTATGTGGGCCAGGGAAGTTTCCCCTCTGTCGTTCTTCTAGAACGCTCGGGGGCGGCTCTCTCTAGCCCGCTAGGGGCTTTGGACGATTGGAGCTTGGCCGTGGGCGAGGCAGCCCAGATTCTGCGCAATCGCATCACGGTCATTCTGTTTGGAGCGCCGTGGTGTTCCGAGTGCAAGCAAGACCTGCCCGCCATTGAGCAAGAGATTGCGAAACGTTCTCCGCGCCAGCGCGCGGGCTTGCGTACCATGCTCTATGTAACCACAGCGACTTCCCCAGCTGCCGCACCCACCGAGGCAGTTGCACTGGAGTACCGCAATGCCTTGCGCCTGGACGCGACGGCCTTTGCAGATCCTTGGCGTTGGAAGAATTTTAAGAAGTACGTCGGCGGCGATTTAGTCTTGCCGGGAGCCGCTGTCTTAGATCCCTCGGGTAATATTCTGCATTCCTACCGCGCGGGCGCCACGAACTTCGTCCCTGCCGAAATCATCGATTTTGCGGTACGGTCTATCCCATGAAGCACCTGGTTTTCGCATTAGTACTTTCCGCCTCTGCGTGGGGCGCGGTGGCCCCTAACTTTCGGGGTGAGATCCTGGGCGGAAGCACTGCCTCCGTCGAAAAGTTTCTGCAACCAGATAAATTACTCTTAGTTTCTTTCTGGGCGACGTGGTGCTTGCCCTGCATGGACGAGCTCACACATGTACGGGACTACTTAAAAGCCCACCCGGATTTCCCGCTGACGGTGCTGACAGTGAACGTCGACACCGAACAACGCAGCGAGGTCGGAGCTACGGTTCGCCAGATGGATATCCCCTTTCCGGTGTTGATGGATGGCCAAATGGAAATCCTGCGCAAGTTCCATAAAGAAGGCTCCATCCCCTTCTCGGTAGTCTTGGACTCCAAGCGTGAGATTCTGGATCGTTTTAGCGGTTACCACGACTCGATGTTCGGCAAGATCGCCGAACATGCGAAAAAGGCGGGTTTGGGCAAAAAGCCCGAAGCCCCGAAAGAAGCCAAAGCTCCCACTCCGACTAAGGCCAAGTCGTGAAGTGGCTCTGGGGCTTTTGCCTAGTTACGGCCCTCGCTCACGGCGAGGGGATAGAGCTCGATGTCCCGAGTAGCTCACTCACGGTTTCCAACCACTCTCTTTTCACGAATGCCCAGTTTCTGGGAGAGCCTCCAAAACCCTACCGTTTCTTAAGCGAGATGGATCTGCGCGGGGATGCAGGACGCTTCACGGCGCAGGTGCTTACTACGCACCGATTCGCTGTATCGACGAACGACGGCTTAGATCGGCCCGTCACTCTAGAAAAAAAGACGCTTTCCTTTGAAACCGAGCATTGGAAGCTTGTCGCCGGCGATAGCCACCTAGAATTGGGCCGGGGCATCGCCCTCTCACTTTTCCGGGATCCTGTCTTGGGCCTGGATAACACCCTCGAGGGTGGGTATGTGAAATTCTCGCCCGACGGTTGGGACGCCCAGGTGTTTGGTGGGCGCGCGCTCGCTATTGCGAACCCAGTCGCCATTAACCCGATGCAGAGCACTTTTGTGGGCCGCACGCTCTGGCTTGCAGGGGGCGCGGTGAAGCGCAAATGGAATGGCGCTGCACTCGGTGGCCATTACTTGCTGACGATGAATCGGCGGAACGAGGATCCCGATTTCGACAAACGCTGGCACACGGCGGGAGCCAATTTCTCCCTCGAGCAGTTCGCGCCGGGCTGGGATCTTTACGCCGAGAGCAATTTCTTAGCCCGGGAGCCCTTGGGCTCGACCACTCTCAGCACCACTTATGGGCGCGGCTCGTACGCCTCGCTGATTTATTCTCCGGGCGCTTGGAAACTCAAACTCGAAGGCAAAGACTACGGCGATTATTTTTACGACTTCCAACGCCCTCCGACGCTCGAAGAAGACGTCGTGACGACGCTCAATTTCAATAACGTCACCGCCGGACGCTTCTGGGCAGAGCGTCGCTTGGGCGTTTACGAAATGGTCCGCACATCGCTTCTTTTCGGCCACGACCGCATCGCCCACTCAGACATCGGCCATGCGGTGGTTTCAGGGAAGTGGAAACTGGGGCCAGCGGCGTTCGAAGCGCGTGCGGGTTATCGCTGGATTGCCGCGCAAGAAGACCTGATCCATGGCGACATCAAAACGAAACTGCCAACATGGCAGGGGCAGGCCTTCGAGTTCGGCGTGCGGAAACTATACCGCCACAACAACTTCAATGGGCTCGTCACTCTCGACGACAGAAACTTCGTTGATTTTGGTTACACGTTTTCTTCGCACTGGAGTTTAACGGCGGGCTACGAATTTGTTCCGTCGTATCCCGTAGCTTCCGGCCAGCACTTCGCGAACGTCGGTACGCTCGTAAAGTACGACGGATTCTCCACGCGCGCTTCCGTCGGATCCACTTCGGGTGGCCCGCAATGCTCCGGTGGAATTTGCCGACTCGTTCCGGCGTACTCCGGGTTTCTTCTCGAATCTACACTCACGCTCTGATTTGCGTTCTTCGGTTTGCCGCACGGCGGCTGCGTTTACAGGGGACTCGTTGTTATCATCCCTGGCGGAGGGCACTATGAAAAAATTACTGTTTTGCATGGCTGTATTATTTTCCAGTGTTTCGTTTGGGGAATGGGGGGGCGCTTGGTTTCCCGGCAGCTATGGGTATTGGGGTTACCAAAGTTACTATCCGATGCACACGTACGGATCGATCGCGTATTCACCTTCGACCGGAATCTATGGTTTCAGCTACAACCATTATGCAGCATCGCAGGCGCTGAACCAGTCCGTTTTCCGTTGCAATCTTCCCGATTGCCGGCCGGTGGTATGGTTCGCAGGCGCGTGCGGATCGGTGGCAGCCGATACCGAAAACCCAGCCATCTACGGGTGGGCGTGGGCCGCAGATGCGTACACGGCGCAACAGCAAGCCGTCGTTCAGTGCGGGCTGCGTACAAAAGGCTCGTGTAAAATGCGTGCCTGGGCCTGTAGTCCCTAAAAGCTTGCGTAGTCAGGTAAGCAGCGTTTAGTTTGGGCGCCTATGCTTTCCAAAGAAACGCTGCTGAAGACTTTTGAGGAAATGGGCCTAGCCGTCGAGCAAGACGGCGACGATTTTGTCCATTCCACCGAAGGGAATTTTGCCCCGCTCCTCCAAACGGTTGTCACGATCGATGAAGATGGAGCGGGGGCAACCCTGCTCACCGCACTCCCCGACGCTGTTCCGGAAGAAAAGTGGGGCGTTGTGTGCGAGCTTCTAAACCTCGTCCACGGTCAAAGCCTCTGGAACGTTCGCTTCCATTTAGATGAATCGGGCCGCGTGTTTTCCGTCGGCAAGCACTTGCTCTGGAGCAAGCCTTTCAACGCCGTGCAGTTTGGCGATATTTTCTTCAGCCATCTTGTGACGACGGCCCGGCTTTTCCCGTGTCTGGTATCGCTTGTAGAAACCGAGGAAACGGCGGAACAAGCCTTCGAGCGCTTTTTCAGTGGAGAAGGTGCGAAAGGCACTCCATCCGAGCTTCAGTAGGGGTCAAAGCCTTCAGCAGCCCTCCGAACTCTTTGTCCCCATCTTTGAAAACGCGGTTGGGATCAAAATTCAATCCCCACCCTTGCATCGAAACACCCATCTGGCCTTCGAGAACATACCGAAGTCTCGCGACACGGTGATCGGCGAAGAGCGGGGGCGGCGGATCTATCAGGGAAATTTCCCGGCCCTTAGGTATGTTGGCGCCCGGGTCATGTGTTTTGCCTAGTGTGTAGAGGGTCTCGTAGTGATCTTCGAATTCCCTCGTCGTCAGTTCCAGGAAGTGTGAATAGGTTTGCCGGCTGGAAGGGTAATAGACTTCGAGATTTTCTGTGCCCGATAGGGCGGCTAGAATCGCGTGTTTGTGTTCCTCGAAACCCGGCGCTTCTTCTATTCGCCGCGCCATTAACTCGTAGTTTTGCCGGTAAAGACCCACAGTGGCATTTGCATTGCGCTGGTGAACGAGCAAATCGGTCCGCAAGGGGTGAGCCGTTACGAGATGGCGGTAACGAGGGAGCTGTTGGAAGCGGTTTCCAAAACTCTCAATCGCTCGGGCTTCGAGGCTGCCACTAGGCGCAAAATCATGCACGGAGCCGAACCACCCCGGCCAGTAACCATAAATATCGACGAAAGCTACTAAGTCATCCGATGGTATTCGCCCAGAAAATCGATCAATCGAATGGCAACCCACGCAGGAAGACGGGTTATCGACCGTGGCGTACGGGCGCCGGCCAGAGTTGCGCATCGCTGGCTGATGGCTTTCTGCCGGGAATACCAGCTCCGCGGCGATGAGCCTGCGCCGTTCTTTGTTAAGGCGCAGTGTTTCCACTTTGCTGAAGCCTTTGTGTGTCGGATCTCCATTAAAGGTCATTCCTACAGAGCTAGGACATATAAATCTCTTTCCATTTACTTCTTCATCCATGAACAAATGATAATGTCCAAAAATAC
>JAIEOG010000223.1 GCA_019750655.1 bacterium | reverse complement strand
CCGTTCGGGTCGAACTTCCGAATGGCTTGAGCGCGAGGGGCGGCGCGGCTCCCGGTCCTCGCGGTGCGAGGAACGCGCCTGCTCGCTACGAGAATGGCGCGGCTCGCGCACTTCTCTTGAAGAACGAGAAGAACGGCTGGGCTCTTCATTGCGAGAACGGCGCGGCTCGCGCTCTTCGCGGTGCGAAGGGCCAGAAGGTTTCCTGGCGGAGGCTGAACGGCCTCCACGGCCGCTGCTGGCCGAGCGAGAACTCGCCGAACGCCCATGCCGTGGGCCTTCGCTTTTTTCCGAGGAGGCCTTCGGCCCCTCGAAGTCGTGAGTGAAGCGCTCCGGAATGGCCTGCTTGATGTATTTTTCGATAGCTTCGACCTGACGCCTATCGTGCGCGGTCACAAAGCTAACGGCATGGCCCTTGGCATCTTTACGGCCGGTACGGCCAATGCGGTGGACGTAGTCTTCAACGTCCATCGGCAGATCGTAGTTGATGACGAGGCCTACATCGTCGACGTGAATCCCACGGCCCGCGACATCGGTCGCGACCAGCACGCGGTACTCGCCCTCTTTAAAGCCTTTGAGAGCAGCTTCGCGGTGGACCTGCAGCTTATTCGACGAGATATAAGTCGAGTCTTCAATGCCGGCAGCGTGGATGGAGCGCCACAAGAGCGTCACGCCATCTTTGGTGCGGCTAAAAATAATGACGGTGCCGGGGAAATTACGCAGCAACCGCAAAAGCTCGCGTTTTTTACCGCGCTCATTCACCCAGAGAATTTCATGGCGGACGTTTTCCGGGACGGTAACGCCGGCATTGCCGATTTGGATGCGGCTTGGATCGCGTAAGATCTTGTTGGCCAGCTGCTCAATCGTCGGGGGAATCGTCGCCGAGAAGAGCAATGTCTGCCGACTAGCTTGCGTCTGGCCGACGATTTGGTTCAACTCTTTCGAAAAGCCCATGTCCAACATCTTGTCGGCTTCGTCGAGTACCAATACTTCGATGAATTCCAACCAGAGATTGCCGCGCAGAATGTGGTCGCAGATGCGGCCGGGGGTTCCCACAATGACGTTAGGAACCGAGCGAATCGCGGCTTCATCAGCTTTTAAGTCGGTGCCGCCAATCAGCGCACACGAAGTCACACCCAGTGGCTCGCCAAAGGTTTTCAGCGTTTCCAAAGTTTGCAGAGCGATTTCGCGGGTAGGGCAGAGAATCACCGCATAGGTGCCTCGCCGGCCCAGAAGGCGCTGGATAATCGGCAAGCTAAAAGCTGCCGTTTTCCCCGAGCCGGTCTTAGCACCCGCAATGAGGTCTTTGCCCTGCAAAGCTACCGGGATTGATTGAGTTTGAATCGGCGTCGGGCTACGAAAGCCGGCTTTTTCAAGAAGTTTTAAAAGCTCTTCTGAGAGCTCGAGACCCGCCCAAGTGGCCGGGGTCTCTTTTTTCAGGTCGTCCATCAGGGGGTCGAGTCTATGCTAGCTCAGTGGATTCGTCCATCAACCTCTGGAGGATCCCAATATCGGCAGGGGCAACCCGGTAAGATTTCCAGGCGTCCAAAGCCACCCACTCGAGGCCATCGTGGCAGTACCCCTGCTGGGGTTCCGCTAACAATTCACAAGCATAAAAGAAAAGCCGGATACTGCCGTTAGTGCCTTGGTGGGTCGATTCGCCGAGCAAAGCCCCTACTCGAGCCGCCACACTTAATTCCTCGCGGAGCTCCCGTTCCAGGGCTTCCGGGTGTGTTTCACCGGCCTCAACCTTACCACCCGGAAATTCCCAGTGCCCCCGAAGACTCCCCTCGCGGCGCCGGGCTAAAAGGACCGTGCGCCCGCGGCGGACTACCGCGGCTACGACTTCGATCGTTCGGCTCATCTAGTTACTCGAAACGAAACCGTCTTGAACGGCAAGCGGGAACTGAATAAGACTGGGGTAATGGAAAACGATACTCTATCGCTCTACGAATACTTCCGGCCCTTCTTTCTCATCGCGACTGGGTTTTTGATGAATGAGTTTCTCCACCGCTCCCGCGCGCGGCGTGCCCAACAGCGCAAAGCCGAAGCTCAGTAAGCCTGCACAGTGAGATTGCCGGTCCCAGCTTTCGCTTTGACCTGGAAAGCGGCGGAGGGCGTGTCGCCTAGCTGGTTGGTGAGCTTCCCTAGAGCTCCGACAAACTCGGTGCGCACTTGGGAGCCTTTGGGAAACCGCACTGTCGCATCGCCGTTGCCGATCTTGAGTTCTAATTCCCCGGCCGCTGGCGGCGCTGCATACTGAAGCTCGAGGGCTCCGTTTCCGGATTTCACTTCCGCTTCTCCCAACAACCCGTGGATGGTCGTTTTCCCATTTCCGGAATTGCCATCGACTTTGCGGAAGGCTCCTTTGGCGACGAGGTCGCCGTTGCCCAATTTGAAGTCCAATTCGCCTTCCGTTCCCTCGACAGAAACGTTGCCGTTGCCTACTTCCAAATCAAGGTCAACAGCTTTGGGAACTCGCAGAGTGAAGTCCACCTCGCAAACATTTTTAGAAGACCAATGCCCCGTCTGTTCCGCTTTAGCGACAAGCTTGTTGCCATCACGGCGCACAGTCACCACGCAGCTCGAAGAAATTTTGCGCTTATCGACAACCACAGTCGCTTCAGCAGCGCCCGTCGCATTCACGACGACTTTGCCCGACCCGTTTTCGACCTCTACTTCACGCAAACCTTTGGCAGAAAAATTCTGCGTTTCGGTGGCGGCAAAAACCATTTGAGAGAAAAACAGAGAAATCAAAATCAAAGGAACCTCCTGTCTGGGCTATTTAGCATTTAATGGCGCGTATTTCAGTCATTAAGCCCTCCCGGCCCTGGGGGCTCCGGGATGAGGGGCAGAAGGAGCCTAGACTGCCCATAAAAAACCGTCTGCTCAGCCTTCTGAGAAGTTTCGGCGAGGGCATTGGGCTGCGTTGAATTGAAGTTCCTATCAAAACGCGGGAAGTTACTACTCGAAACCTCCAGACGTACTTTGTGCCCCTGCTTAAACAGATAACTGGTCGGCCAAAAGCCAATCTCAATACCGGTAGGCTGATTAGCCACATACTTTTGTCTGACGATCCCATCTGAAATATTAAAAGAGGAGCCGTCAGGGAAAACGTCCAAAATCCGCGCTGTAAAGTCGGTACTTGAAGCGGAAGTCTGCACCGTTAGATAGAGCTTCGCATACCCCGTAACTTCCATTGGGCCGCGCAAAGCCTCTGTGTCATAGGTGAGAACATCGGGACGACTGGCATTCTCTGCTTGGCGAAAACTCCCCGCTCGAGGCCCGATCATAGCGCCGCCAAGCCCATGAAATGGTCTTAAGGGATCGTAAACATACCCCTCTGACCCATTTGATACCGCCTTGCCCAAACTCAGGCTTCCAATGAGACCTGTTTTTCGACCGCCCAGGAAATAAGAGGTTGGCTGCGCTCTTTTTAAAGGCCATTCAGCCTCTTCTCGCCATTCGTTTTTGCCCATGATGAAAATTCTTACTTTTGCATCCTTTGACTGCGCAGGCCATCCTTTCAAATGCTGATCAAACCATCCCAAAGCAGGCCCTATGCTTTCCAACCGGTAGTGGCGCGGCTTAAACCCATCTGGCAGCTGGACAGAACGTGCGTGTGCCCAAGGCCCGATAACCAAGCGAGAGCCCCGTGCGACTGCCGCATTCTTCGAATGTAAAAGCCGCTGATAATTTTCCAACTGGGCTCTTAAAAAAGGATCGAACCACCCCGCCATAGAAAGAACAGGGCCTTGGATCTGAGACAGCTTCGCTGACGCGTCCAATTTGTTCCAATAAGCGGCACCAGAAGGCTCCACCATCCAGTGACGAAGAAATTCTATCCTCGTCCCTTCTGCCTTCTCATCCGCCGAAACAAGGGGAATGGCACTTGCCGCTACCATCACTTTTTCTGGGGTGGGATAAGAATCCGTTTTGCCATAACTTCCCAAAGCCCATTGAATGGCGCTTTCTAGAGCGAAGGCCCCATCCGTAAAAAACATTTTCGAAAAATCACTGGAGGCTATTTGGATCAAAAAAGCGGCTATTTTGGGGTCTGTAGAATCTCCGAGAACAAGCTGCGTGTACCCGAAATAAGAACCACCCCACATGCCGATCTTTTCATTGAACCAAGACTGTTTCTTTAGCCATGCCAGCGTTTCTTTGCCATCTGCTTCCTCATGAATCAGTGGCTCATAATTCCCACCAGACTCATAACGGCCTCGGGTTCCTTGCAATACGACGGTATAGCCTCTTTCGGCCCAAAATCGCCCTATGACATTGCCAAAAAGACTGTTTACGAAAGTTTTTGTGTAAGGAATGCGGACCAAAATAAGAGGTGCTTGAGTCACCCTCTGGGGGTGAAATACATCGGCAACTAATCGCGTACCATCCGAAGTGGTGAACCCAACCGAGCGTTCAACGCGGACAGCATATTCAGCAGGCCGTGCATCTAGAAACTTACTTAAGATGAAAGGCGCCAGTTGAAACGAAGCCCAGATTCCCACTCCTATAAGAAGCACTCCCCAAAGAAGCCCCCGCGATGCGATTTGGATTTTTGAGTAGGTACGTTGAGGGGAGTTTTTCAGATGAAAACTGCCAAGCACCAAAACAAAACTGGACAGCACCCAGTGGAAGAAAATCGGAATGGAGCCTCCGGCCCACCGTTCCGCTGGGTATAAAGACATTCGGATGCCATAGCGAAGGACCATTACTGCTAGGTAAACCACGCCAAAGGTTACTAAGAATTCGCCCAGCCCCCGCTTGGCCGTTCCCCAGTAATTTCTTTTGTGCTGCACATCACGGCACATTTTCGTCATTAAAATCAGGAGCGCGATTTGACTGGCGAGGAGATAGGGGTAAGCAAGCAGCCCCGAAAACCACTCTTCCCAGGCGGGGAGAAACGGCGGAGCCGCGATCAGGACGGTAATTTGCCCTACGACCCTAAGCACAAAGAGGGTGAACAAAGCCCACAAAATGGCAGCAGGGCGTTTTAGGGAAATCTTCATGGCTTAGATAAACGATCCGCAAACATTTCGCGGTAGTAACGGTACCAATCGCTTTGAAACCGATCTTCGGGGTCGTATTTTCGTTTTAGCCGCAAGAATTCTACCATCTGCGGATAAGCCTTAAGCACTTGGTCCTTTCTAGCCCAACGGTGGTACGTTAGAAAATAACTCCCGCCATGCTCCAGAGCTCGATCGATGATGTGCTGGAATTGCCCCTTAGCTTTCTCGATGCCTTCGGGTGAATGATCCACGTGGAAGTTAAAAACTGTGGCCGCGTAATTCTGTTTAGCCCACGCAAGAAAGCTTTCCGTATCTTTCTCGATTAGCCGTACCGTTCCGTAAACAACGTTGGTGTCGTTTTTCCGGAAGTCTTCCCGTAATTGCCCGAAAAGCGAGGTCAATTTGTTTCTAGGGACATAAATCTCACTGATCATCTCAGTCGCTTTCACACCCCCTTGATCAAATTTCCGGTGGTAGTCATCGACGTAAACGCCCATTTGATGCGTGTCCGAACGGTAAAACTGCCCATTAGTCGTCAAATAAAACTTGGAATAGATATCGAAAGCGCGCGTTTTGTCCGTATGTGCAAGTCCAAGCAACCGATACCAGTCGTCTCCCTTCATCTCCTTCAACTCACCTTGCACTTCCACTTGTTTGTTGGTGGGTCGATAAAGAGAATAAACACCGCGCTTCATGAAATCATCGGACTTTGGATCGATGGCGAATTGGAAATCGCCATACAGAAAACCGTCTTTAACGCGCTTGGAAACTAACGGGAGAAAATCCTGCACATTAATCAGCTTAACAACTCGCTCTAAGACGGTGACAGGCGCCAACCGTACCTTGACGCTACCAATAACGCCGAAGAGCCCATACCCACCAATCACAAGCCGAAACAATTCGTGGTTTTCTGTTCTACTGCAGGTCTTAATCTCGCCATTCGCATCAATCAAGGTGAACGACTCCACGTCGTCGACCATGGGCCGCATTTTGAGTCCTCTGCCATGAATATTAGACGAGAGAGCTCCTCCAATACTCAACCGATCGGCCCCAGTCTGTTTCTGCCGAATCCCCCATTTCTTCTTCGATTCGCTTTGGTTCTTCATGAGCCAGTCCACGAGCTCTGGCCACTGAATCCCTGACTGAACCTCCACAACTCCTTTTTCTTTATCGAGATTGAGCACTCGATTGAAAGAGGACATGCTTAAGTGGACAGTCCCATCGCCGAACTGCTGTCCTCCCATCGAGTGCCGCCCACCACTGATACTTACAAACTGTGCATTCTTTTTTGCCTCACGAAGAGCCGCTTGGATTTCTTCCACGCTTTTCGGGACGATAACAGCAGCAACCTTGGTCACGTTCAACTGGGAGTGAATGTCATTGAGCAGCGTTGAGTTAGTGGCATGGGAGCAGCCCAAAACAACAATGCTAACTGTGATTTGTAGAATGGCTTTCATGTAAGATGCCTTTCCGTAGTGATCATTTCTTTGGCCCCTTTGAACAAGAACAAGAGGCCTAGTGCCTGAATCAAATGGTAAGTAGCGTTGTGATTAAAATACTGTGGGTGGATACTGAGCCCGGCTTGCTGAGCGCCTGCAGCCACTAGGCTGATCAATACGCCAATCGAAAGATAGAGATATCGCTTTTTCGAAGTTTGAAGATAGCGGTAAAGAGAACCTCCCAACAACGCGATCATTGCGGGCAAGTAGTTTAAAATGACGATGCTAAAACTCTGGGAATAAAAAACCGCCACGGCGAAATAAAGGGCAAAAGTAGCTGATGCAAAACTTAACCACCCCTTTGTTTTTCCGGAGCCAGAGATAAGAAGTCCCGCGATTACCCAGGCCGCACTAGCAGTGATCCCAATCCACAAAAGCGTCAAAATCCAAAAAAAGCGATACCCAGCTGTGGACTCATCCAGAAAAAAACCGTGTACCGATCCGCCGGTTAAAGAAGCAACCGCGATGGAAATGAAAAAAATGTTCCAAAGTCGCTTAAGAAGCGATGGCTTTGAAATCGCCCTAAGACTCCAAACGAAATAAGAGCAAAGAAGGGTAAGACCATAGTCCGTAAGCGTCACATCCGGCTCTAGCAGATCCGCCCCCTTCCTTTTAACGATCTCAAGATTATCTACGCCACACTTCGCCGGAGCAACAAGGAAGCACCATTTTCGACGAGGCTGGCTTGAATCAAGGAGCGCGAGGAGGCGGAGCGGACGCGTACATCGGTACGCGGTAGCGACAACGACGAGCAGCGACGCGGAGTCAAGCCAGCCTCGTCGAAAATGGTGCGCCGGCCCGGACTCGAACCGGGGGCCCGCTGATTAAGAGTCAGCTGCTCTACCAACT
>JAIEOG010000124.1 GCA_019750655.1 bacterium | reverse complement strand
CCTCATCATCGCCATCGGCTTTGTGATGGGGCCTCCGATGGAAAAAGTCGCCAAAGACTTCCCCAAAACCCATTTCGCCGTAGTGGATTCCGTGATCGACCTGCCCAATGTGCAATCGATTACCTTTGAAGAACAAGAGGGAAGCTATCTCGTAGGCGCCCTCGCCGCTCTGAACTCTAAAACAAAAACGGTAGGATTTATTGGCGGCATGGACATCCCGCTCATTAAGCGCTTCGAATTAGGCTACCGCGCAGGAGCAGAAGCAACTGTTCCCGGGACGAAGGTCCTGACCAACTACGTCGGCGCCTCTTCGGACGCCTGGAAAAACCCGACGAAGGGCAAAGAGCTAGCACTCGCGCAGTACCAAAAGAAAGCCGACGTCATTTACCACGCGGCGGGCGCCTCGGGCTTAGGCGTGTTTGACGCCGCTGAAGAAATGAAAAAATACGCCATCGGCGTCGACTCCAACCAGAACTGGGTGAAACCAGGCCGCGTTTTGACCAGCATGGTGAAGCGCGTGGACCGCGCTGTTTTTGAAGCGATTGAAGCGAAATCCAAGGGCACCTTCCAGGCCGGGCACCGCAAACTCGGCCTCGCAGAAGGGGGTGTGGACTTCGCCATGGACGAAAACAACAAAGCTTTAATCTCCGCCGACCAGCTAAAGAAAGTCGAAGCGATCCGCGAAAAGATCGTCAAAAAGACTCTCGCTGTACCGGACTACTACAAGCTAAACAAAAAATCCTAGGCACTCATGCCGTCCGCATTTTCTTTTACCCAGGTTACTAAGCGCTTCGGGTCTGTCTGCGCCAACGACGGCGTCAGCTTTGAAGTCGAGGCAGGGACCATCCACGGGGTCGTGGGGGAAAACGGCGCTGGCAAGTCCACCATCTTAAAAACGCTTTATGGGCTCTACCGCCCCGACAGCGGCGACATCCACGTTCGCGGAGAGAAAGTCGATTTCCGCTCTCCCCAGGACGCGCTCGCGCGCGGCATCGGCATGGTGCACCAGCATTTCATGTTGGTGCCTACACTGAGCGTTTGGCAGAACGTCGTGCTCGGGGAAGAACCCTTTGCATGGAAACCCAACCGCGCAGCGAGCATTGCGGCGCTGAAATCTATCCAAGCGGAATTTGGTTTCAGCCTCGATCTCGATGCTCGCGTGGAAACACTGCCAGTGGGTCTCCAACAGCAAGTAGAGATTCTCAAACTGCTCTACCGCAAAGCCGACACCCTGATTTTCGACGAGCCGACAGCCGTTCTCACACCGCAAGAAGTGACGCTGCTCATCGAACGGCTGCGCAAGCTTAAGAACGAAGGCAAGACCATCGTCTTTATCAGCCACAAGCTGCGGGAAGTTTTAACCCTCACGGAAAAGGTCACGATTCTGCGGCAAGGAAAAGTTGTCGGTAGCTGGCAAACAGCGGAACTCGACGAAAGCAGCCTCGCAGAAAAGATCGTTGGCCGAAAGGTCCAGCCGCTCCCCGCTCGCAAGCAAAGTGCCGCGACCACGCCACTCATCGAAGTGAAAAACCTTTCGCTCGAGGGACCGGGCCGGCCCATTTTGCAGTCGGTATCTTTCAGCCTCCGCCCGGGAGAAATCGTGGGCGTTGCAGGCGTCGACGGCAACGGACAGCAAGAGCTCATCGAAATTCTGGCCAAGACCCGCGAAGACTACGCCGGTGAGGTACTGTGGGAGGGCAAACCCTACCGCGCTCAGGACTGCTACCGTTTGAAGCAATCGGGCCTCGCAGTTATTGCGCCGGATCGGCACCGCGAAGCGATGATCTTGGATTTCAGCCTTTGCGAGAACGTCCTCTTAGGACACCACCGGGAAACGAAGTACGGCAAGCGCCGTTTGGATTGGACAACCGTAGAAAAATCCACACGCGCTATTATTGAACGCTTCGACGTCCGCCCGGCGCTCCCTCAGGCTCAGGCTCGCGGACTCTCTGGTGGCAACCAGCAAAAGCTCGTCATTGGCCGCGAATTGGGCGAGGGCGTGAAGTTTCTACTGGCCGCGCACCCGACCCGCGGGGTCGACATCGGCGCCATTGAACGCATCCATTCCGAGATCCTCCGACTGCGCGATGCAGGGGCTGCGGTCTTGCTGTTTTCGTCGGAGCTTGAAGAAATTCTAGCGCTCTCCGACCGCGTGCTCGTGATTTACAACGGCCGCATCCAAGGCGAAACGCCGCGCAGCCAAGCCACCGAAACGCAGCTTGGGCTCTGGATGACGGGCGGTGCGAAATGAAAAAGGTACTCCAAAGCTTTTTTGCCCCGACCCTGGGCCTAGTGCTCGCGCTCCTGGCAGGGACCACAATCCTGGTCTGCCTCGGGGAGAGCTCCTCCGTTCTTTGGGAAGCGCTTTACAATGTCTGCTTCACGGATTTCGGCCTGGGGTACACACTCTTCTACACGACACCCTACCTTTTCACGGGGCTTGCCGTGGCGATCTGCTTCCGTTGTGGCTTGTTTAATATTGGGGGCGAAGGGCAACTCTATTTGGGAGCGATCTCCGTTGTTGTAGTCGCAACCGCTTTGCCGGGCTTGCCTAGCATCGTCGCGGTCCCCCTCGGGATTGCCACGGCTTTTTTGGCGGGTGGCCTTTGGGGCGGGCTTGCGGGTTGGCTCAAAGCCCGGCGCGGCAGCCATGAAGTGATCGTCACCATCTTGCTCAACTTCCTGGCGATTGCGCTGGTGAATTACCTCTTGCTCTACCCGTACGACAATCCACACGGGCAAAACCCCGAAACGCTGGAAATTGGTGAGAGCTACCGCATCCCTACCCTGCACACGCTTTCTTCTTGGATTGGCATGCCGGTGTTTGAATCCACTCCGGCGAACGTGTCGCTGTTCCTGGCGCTGCTCATGGCTGTGGCATGCCACTTTTTTCTTTTCCATACCTCCCGGGGTTTTGAATTGCGTGCCGTGGGGCAGAATGCGGATGCAAGCCGCTTTGCCGGCATCCGTGTCTCCACCCAAACGATCACCGCCCTTTTCCTGGGAGGTGGACTGGCAGGCCTCGTCGGCGTGAATGAAGTCATGGGCTACCATTACAAAGTCGTCGAAGGCTTCTCTCCGCAGTATGGCTTCACTGGAATCGCAGTGGCACTGCTCGCGCGCAGCAGCCCGTTGGGGATTATTCTTTCAGCATTTCTATTTGGGATTTTGCAAAACAGCGCGCGTGAGCTGGAGTTCTTAAGCGAACGTGTCACAAAAGAACTGGCTACCGTTATCCAAGGCATTTTGATCGCCTTTGTGGCAGCTCAGTACTACTGGGAACGCATTTACCTTCACCTGAAAAAGCGCTTTCAATCACGGAGGCAGCCAGCATGATTGAACTGCTAGCGTCCTCTTTACGCCTTTCTACCCCACTGCTTTTTGCTGCGATGGGCGGGCTTCTCTGCGAACGCGCCGGCATTGCCACTATCTGCTTGGAAGGTGTGATGATCATGGGCGCCTGGGCGGCGGCCTCCGTCGCCTTCGGTGTTTCGGATCCGTACATTGGCCTGTGCATGGGAATTCTGGCCGGCATGCTGACCATGGCGATCCATTGCTGGCTATGTGTAAACGCCAAGGCGGATGCCATCGTGAGCGGCGTGGCTGTGAATATGTTGGCTGCCGGCGTAACTCCCCTGCTCACCAAGGCATTTTTCCAGAGCCCGACGAATACACCCTCGCTCGCAATGGAAGATCGTTTTGGGGCGGTCGCGGTTCCGGGGTTGGAAGCGCTTCCCGTCGTGGGACCGCTCTTTAACCAACCTTGGATGATCTACCTCGCATTAGTGCTTCCGTTTGCCTTGCACTATTTTTTCTACTCCACAGGCCGTGGCTTGCGGGTGCTTGCGAGTGGAGACAATCCGGAAGCCTTGGAAACAGCGGGAATCTCTCCGCGCTCGGTGCGCTGGAAAGCCCTACTCTGGGGGGGCGCTTTGACGGCCCTTGGCGGCGTTTACCTTTCCACAGCGCACGCAAGCCAGTTCACGCGCGACATGACAGCAGGCCGAGGCTTCATTGCCTTAACGGCGGTTATTTTCGGAAAGTGGCGTCCGCTGCCAACACTCGGGGCGTGCTTGTTCTTTGGCTTCTTCGATGCCTTGCAGATTCGCCTGCAGAGCGAAACGATCCAAGGCTGGGAAGTTCCGGTGCAGCTCGTGCAATCCATGCCCTACCTCGTAGCACTTATCGTGCTCGCAGGGTTTATTGGGAAAGCCCGGCCGCCGTTAGCTATCGGAAAGTAATTTAGAGTGTACGCAGCAGCGCTAAGCTGCTCACGCCCGCGACGACAGAAAAAAGCAGATTACGCGTGAAGAACCCTGCCAACCCCGCTGGCACCGCCGCGAGAAGCGGCAAGCTCACAGGGCCCCAGACGATTTCTTTGGAACTAAGCAAGAGATTCGGGAAGACAACGGCAGAAACAATCGCCACGGGAAGGTAACGCACCCAATCCGCCGAAGCGATCCTGCGGATCTTGGGAGAAGTTAAATAGAACGGTAGCAGGCGACAAACATAAGTCGCTGCCGCCATCCCCAAAATCAGAACTAGGATTTCGGTGCGTGACATCGTCTCTCCCAGAAAACGCCCACTGCGGGGCCGACAACGGCGGCCAGAAGCACGGACAACCACGAAATACCCCACTGCACTGCCAATATGGAAACCGCGCCCGCACAGAGGGCCACGGCCAAGGTTTTCGTGTCGCGAATCAAAATGACCATTACCGCGAGCATCATTGCAATGAGTGCGAAATCCAATCCAAAGCCACGCAGCTGCGCGGAGCTAGCACCCACGGCGAAACCGACTCCGGTCCCAAGAATCCATGCGATGTGCGCGCCGACCTGAATCCAAAGTGCTAAGCGAGGCGACTGGAAAGCTCCCGTGCGTGTCGCAAGCAGCGCAAAACTTTCATCCGTAAGCTGAGTCGCGAAAAGCCAACGCGCCCAGGGTTTCCAAGCCGAGACACGCGCCGACAGGACCGTGGCCAGAAGCAGAAAACGTGCATTCACCAGAAAAGTGACCGTGACGATGAGCCAGATCGGTTGGTGGGCCGCCATGAGCCCGAGCGCCACGACTTGGGAAGTTCCCGCGTACACAAACGTAGACATCAAAAGACTGCCCCACCAGGGCATGCCGACGTCGCGGGCCGCAGCTCCGAACGCGAAAGAAATGGTCAGAAACGCCACTGCCAGCGGGAGGAACTCCCAGGGGACCGTGTGCGTGGGGCGGGCTTGTGCAGCCTCCGCCGTGGGGGAAAGGGCTTCTTGCATCGCGGGGCAAACTAACGCAACGCACCGGCAACTTCAAGGTAGCTAGGCGGCCTCGTGTTCTGTCGAGATACCTTCGAGAAGAAAGCGAGGGGTGTTTTGTAACCAACTAGAATCACTGAGCTATTCTAGTATACGCGAGTGGACGTCTAAAACTCAGCCGCGCTCTGCCTGTGATCCGGGGAGTCGAGCAAGCGCGAGTGCGTGGCACCTGCGTTGCAATCTAGGAAGTCCGTTCGGGACAATGGAAGCTTTGCTGAGTTTGAAGTGACGCGCGGACCGTGAGTAGAACGTTCTGCTGCCGGAGAGAAAGTTTTTGCAGTTTCCTAGTCCCCCTACCCCCAATAACGGGCGGTGTGGGTCTTCGGGCCCGCACCGCCTGTTTAATTTTAAGAGTTGAGAATCCCTCGGACGAACTGCAGATCCGGAATGCCGGTGAGGCAGGTCGTGTCCTGCACTTGCTTGTTCTTTAATCTCTCAGTCCAAGCTTTGAGTTTGTATTCGCGCTCGAGGAGCTCGACTGCGCTAATCGCATTGGTTTGGCGTAAAGTGCGGCCGTTCTGCACACGGTAGCTCCAGAGCGCGACCTCCGCAGCGGCATAATCGACCGCGCTTTTGATCCGTTGGCATTCTGCTTGCCACTGAAGCAGGTGATCATTGTAGAGCCCATCGATATCCACAGGTGCTCCCGCCGCGATGTCGATGCGTTTACGCAAGTGATCCGCTTTGGACTGAAGCGCTGAAACTTTATCGCGCCACATGCGCGTGCCGGCGACGGCTGTATCGCGATCTTTTTCAGATTCTTTCAACTCGTCCCGGGAAATCGCGTGCTCAGAGTAGAGCCCTTGATCCATTTTATAGACATCTATTTTCAGCGATTCGTGTTGGATGGCTGCGAGGTATTCCGCTTGAGCGTCCCCGTGGTCTTCTTGCACGTCGCGAAGCATTTCCGTAAAGGCGAGAAAGTTGATAGCGCTTTTGTCGAACTTTTCTACGGGTGGCGCCGGCAATGGCGCAGGGTCTTCCGCCCGCACTATGCCCTGAAAGCCCACCAGCAAAGCCAATAGCAAGAACCGCATTCAACCCCTCCCCGACAAGCATTATGGTCATGGGAGGGACGAACTTAGAAGTAATTTATATACCGCTACGCGTCAGGCGTACTTTTCCGGAAGGCTGGAGCGGATGTACTTTTCGACTTCGGTGGCGGTTTCTTCGAGGGCCTTGCCCGTGACATCGAACACCGGCCAGCGGCGGTTCTTTTTGAAGATCGTATTGCAGTAATCGATTTCGGAGTACACGTGCTCCGGGCTTGCGTACGAACCCGTGGGTTCTTCGCCCATGCGGATCAAACGCTCGCGCCGAATTTGCACGAGAGCTGCAGGATCAATCGAGAGGCCTATGATCTTGCGTTGATCCGTGCGGAAGAGACGCTCTGGGAGGGGAATGTCTTTCACCACCGGAACGTTCGCTACTTTCCAACCTTTGTAGGACAAGTACACACTCAAAGGCGTTTTGCTCGTGCGGCTCAAACCTACGAGAATGATGTCTGCATTCTCGAGATTGTCCGCGTAGCGGCCGTCGTCGTGCTTCACGGTGAACTCAATCGCTTCAATGCGTTTGAAGTAGTAATCGTTCACCTGGTGGAAAAGGCCGGGGCGCGAAGCGAGATCTTTGCGGAGCGATTTGGAGAATAAGCTCATAAGTGGGCCCAGAAGGTCCACCGAAGCTATTCCCAGAATAGACGCTTTGCTCGCCAAGAACGCGCGCAATTCATCGGACACCAAAGTGTAAACCAAGACCGCTTTGCTGCTCGCGGCTTTTTCCAAAAGAGGCGCGAGCTGCGCCTCCGTGCGGATGTTTTTCTGACGCTCGATCTGGATGCCTTCGCGTGCGTACTGCACCAGCGCGGCTTGGACGATTTGTTCGGCGGTTTCTCCCGTCCCATCGGAGACAACCATAATGCGGAATGGGCTATCACTCATAGAGGTACCTGCCGTTGCTTTGCCTGCATTTTGAGCCAGTTGGCTGCAGAGCGCATGAGGCGGATATGAAAATGCGCGCC
>JAIEOG010000320.1 GCA_019750655.1 bacterium | reverse complement strand
GGCAAGCGCTCTTCACCACACGGTGGATCCACAGACGCAAGGCGCTTTGGCGGCTCAGCGTGGGCTTTGGTTCGACGAGCAGCAACGGAGCGCCGACATCCAAGCGCTCGTGTATCAGCGACAGCATCTGGACTTTGGCTTCGGTATCTAAAAGGAAAAGACCATTCATCAACACAGCGCCTGCGGCGGGGTGGATGCGCAGGTTCGTCGGGTCGCCTGCCTTGACCATCAAGGGGTTGTTGTCTGGGAAGAAAGATTTCGAAAGGCGGCGAGTCGCCACGACCGCGCGCGGGTTTGGATCGATAGCCGTGATAAGACGGTTGGGCGCCGCGAGCCAGAGGCTTGCTGCCAACGTTCCCGTGCCGCATTTCCAGTCGGTAATCAAACCTTGTTCCGGGAGCGAGGACGAGACGAGTTTCAAAAGCTCGGCATAACCATCCGAGAAACCCAAGACGGCATTTTCCGAACGGCGCAAATACGTGTCCCAGAAAGGGGCGCTGAAAACGCCGCCGCGGCCATCGAGCACGCGGGAGAGTTCTTTCTTGGCTCGGCCATCGTAGAAAACCCAATCGACTACTTTTTCGGCCTGTGAGGCATCGACGCCTAAGCCTTTTTCCAAAGCTTCGCTCTTCCAGCGGGCGGGCTTGGTGTGGAGCAGAAGATCGCCCAAGCGGATATGCTCTTCGCGGGTCATGCGACGGTGTGCAGAGGCCGTACGGGCCATCTCTAGAGCCGCCGAGCCTAGTTTTTTAAAGGGGTTAAACACACAAACTCCCACTCCTATGCAATGGGGCGTGCCAGAGGGGCTAGGCTGCGGGGAGTGCGAGAAAGTGCCCAAAAAGGGCACTTCCTGAGCGGCTTAGGGAACGTGCGCCAAACGTAGAGTGCTGGTCTTGCCGCCTGTAAAACCCATTATCTTGCTATTTTCGGAAAGCGTTAAAGCGGTGATAGGGCCATCGACTTCCGTTCGCAAACGCTGGATTTCCACTCCATCGAGTAAGTCCACGAGTGCGATTGCGCCGGCAAAACCGCCATCAATGCCGCCGCCTACTAGCAGCCGCCCTTGTTGATCCGTGGCAATGGTGCGCGCGTCCAAGCCGTCTAGTTCCCAACGGCGCAACGATTTTTCCCAGGTGTCCCAGATGGCAATCTGGCCGGATTCGGCAAGTGCAATAGCATATCGAGTACTCACATCCCAAATGAGCTGTCGGATCTTGCCATTCAAAAAGCCGGGGATGCTTCCAATGACTTCGTCTTTCGGGATGTTGATGATCTCGAGCGTTCCGCCGTGCAAAAGCGCGCCGATGTTGCCGCCGTGACTTACGGCTAGAGAGGCATCTTGTTCTTTCACAGCTACTCGGTGGGTGAAGGCGAAGTCGTAACTATCCCATTTGGTGAAGTGCAGGCGTTGGGGCTTTGCGTTTTTATTCACACTTCCGACGCCGATTAGGCCCAGGAAGTTCCCCGACGTTGTTATGTTTCGGACTTTCCAATTCGGAGCGCTGGGGGTGATAGCCGTGCCATCGGCCCCTTGGAAGCGCGCGAGGTAGCCGGATTCTCGCAGCAGAATGATATTGTCATCCCAGTCGAAAAAACCTTCTTTTACTCTCTCGGGCGGGTTCAGACGGCGGTAGACAGGCTCGCCACTAAAGTCCCATAGGACGACACTCCCCCCATCGGCGGAAATCATTAGAACGCGGGCGCCTGAATGGGAAAACCGCAGCGTTCGAATCTCGGCCTGAGGGGCGTGGATGCCAAAGGCGCGTGAATTCTCCCACTCCACGATGCCGGCGCCGGGCAACGTTTCAAAGCCCCCCGCGGCAGGGGCCCAACGCGAATGCCCTGGCCGGACCGGTGCTGCTAAGAGGAGGGTATGTTTGGCCAGTTGCCGGATGTGAAGAGCTTCTTGAAGATCCCGTGTGAACTGGTCTCTGAGCCCTTGGGGAAGATCTGGTTCTGCAAGGCGCGCCTGCAGGCCCGCGGCCCGTTCTTCTGCCTCTAACCAAAGCAGGTAGTCCCGGCATAAGAAAAGATCCGATGCGGACGCTAAGGAGCTTAGCGCGCAGAGTACCCCAAAAACCCAACCCAACATCTAACCAGATCTAAACGGACCAAAAAGGGGTGTAAACCCTGAAATAAAAAGCACCCGGATGGCGATCCGGGTGCTTTGGGGGACAAAGGCTCTAGCCCTTAGAGGGTTTTTAGGACCTTTTTCACTTTTCCTTTGGGGTCCGTAAGAGCGATGACGGTCTTGCCGTTATCGTAGGCCACGCGGATGACGCCATTCTTAGTCTCGGAATAAAGGTAGCGGACGTTCTTATTGCCTTCTGCAATGAGTTCAACCGTCTCCGCTTCCGTGTACTCCTTAGGCGCATCGTAGGTGGTGATAAACAACGGCGTCCCAGTCGGGATGTGCCGGACCACCTGGATGGACGGGCCCGAGATCGTGTGTTGTTCCACCGAGCTTCCGCCAGGCAGTGCACTCGTTGCACGAGCGACCATGATGGCGGTTGCGGCAGCCGCTTCGAAACCAAACGGCGTCATCTCGTGGAAGGTCTTGGTCAAGACTTCGCTGATGTACAGATTGGCTTCACCACGCACAGAACCCAAAAGGTTGAACTGAGCGTTTTCGTCGCTGAACGGGCGCTGCACATTGAACGGCGCATCCTGAAGAACTTTCGCCAGTTTCACAGCTCCCTTAGGCTCGACTTTGCCGGCGGGCATCGTGAGCTCGATTTCTTTGGTTTGTAAAGAAGCCACCCAGGCCGCGTAATTGCTACCGGTGAGCTTTTTCACAAGCCCTTTCAAATCACCCGAGACAGGCACAATGGTGTCGAGAGCGATTTGGTCGCGCACTGCTTTGCGATTGTTCTTGTCGGCTTCGACTTTGAAGCTGAAGATTTCCGCATCGGCATTTTTCACATAACCCATGTGTTCCGTCTTGGTGAGGAACGTAGCAGGGGTTTTGGTGCCTTTCGCCGTGGTGTATTCGCCTTCAGACATTTTGCTAAAGTGCTGTGCAAATTTACCCTTGGTGAAGGTCGCGTTGATCAAGATGGCGGAATCGTCTTCATTGAGTTCCGTAATCAAATCTTTGATGCGGTCGTTCGTTTTTGAAGCGACCCAATCGTTGATGGTCTTCAGAGTGCCCGGGCTTTGGAAGTCATAGGCCGACACCTGAGCGCCGTAGAGATCCTTCGCCTGTTGCACGAACTGCGGACGGTACTTGAAGTCGATTTGCGGGTTTGAATTGCCGATCAGCGAGTTAGCGCTGGTGTAAACGAAGTTTCCATCGCTCTTCGCTGCGAAATCGAGAAGCTGTGTACGCAAATTCTTCACGCCAGCGGCGAGAAGCCCTGCTTTACCGGGCCAGGTGCTGCCTTTGGGCAAGTAGAGAGAAGCCAATTCGTCGGTCGTCTCTTTTTCCGAGCCCAAGGTCACCATGGTCATCGCTTCTGCGATGCTCAAAGGCGAAATCGCGATCGGGTCTCCAGTCGTGTCATTCTCATGGAGTGTTTGGAAGAGTTTGAACCCCATTTCGCGAATACCATTCGTGGTGATCGCGGTTGGATCGGGGCGCGGTTGTGCGCTGAGTGCTCCCGGCAATGCGATTACTGCAGCCGCGAGCCAGGCCGTATTAGATGCGAGGTTTCTGATTTTCATAGAAGTCCCCTTTATTGGTTAGAGTGTTTTAAGAACTTTTAAAACTCGGCCGTTCTCGCCCGTAAGCGCGACCACGGTTTTTCCGTCTTGGTAAGTGACCCAGATGCCGCCTGCTTTGGTATAGGCAGAGAGTGCTCGGCTGTTTTTATGGCCTTCGGCAACCAAGTCTGCAATTTCGTCCTGGGTGTACTCCTTGGGTGCATCGTAGGTCGTGATGAACAACGGTGTGCCCGTGGGAATGTGCCGCACCACCTGGATCGAGGGGCCCCTAATCGCATGCACTTGGGGAACGGGAGGCGCTTCGGGCGCGGAGGTTGCCAAGCTGCGCATGACAACGGCAGTCGCCGCTGCGGCTTCAAAACCAAACGGCGTCATTTCATGAAAAGTCTTGGTTAAGACATCGCCGATAAACAGATTCGTTTCACCGGCAACAGAGCCAATAGGAGCAAACTGCGCGTCTTTACCGCTGAAGGGGCGAAGAATATTAAATGGAGCCGCTTGAAAGACTTTGGCTAGCTTTACGGATTCCTTCGGTTCCACCTTACCGGCGGGCATGGTCAATTTAATGTACTTCTTTTGCAAAGAAGCTACCCAAGCTGCGTAAGTGCTGCCTGAGAGTTTTTTCACCAAGTCTTTAAGATCCCCAGACGTAGGCACAATGGTGTCCAGAGCGATTTGACTGCGCATCGCTTGAGGATCACTGGGATCCGCTTCGACATTGAAACTGAAGACTTTTGCATCGGCATTTTCCGTGTAGCCCATCGTTTCGCTCTTGGTGAGGAATGAGGCGGGGACTTTGGTGCCTTTGGCTGTCGTGTACTCGCCGTCTTCCATCAAATCAAAATGGATGGCGAATTTCCCTTTGGTGAAAGTGGCGTTGACTAAGATCGCCGAGTCTCGATCTTCGAGTGAAGTGATAAGGTCTTTGATCCGATCGTTTGTTTTAGAAGCCACCCACTTATTGATTGCGGGCAAGGTGGCGGGATCTCGGAAGTCATAAGCGGAGACCTCCGCTCCGTAGAAATCTCTAGCCTGCTGGGCGAACTGCGGTTTGTACTGAAAATCAATCGCGGGGTTAGAGTTTCCAATGAGGGAATTCGCACTCGTATAGACGAAGGTGTCGCGGCTCTTCGCTGAAAAATCCAAAAGCTGGGTGCGTAGGCTCTTTACACCATTCGCAAGGAGCAGCGCTTTGCCGGAAATCTGGCTGCCCGCGGGCAGGTACAAAGAGGCCAGTTCATCGGTAGTTTCTTTCTCAGAACCCAAGGTCACGAGCGTCATCGCTTCCGCGATGCTCATCGGCGAAATCGCAATCGGATCGCCTGTGGTGTCGTTCTCGTGGAGTGTCTGAAAGAGTTTGAAACCCATTTCACGAATACCATTAGTGGTGGTCGCGACGGGGTCGGGGGGTCCAGGCTGCGCACTGAGAGCGCAGGGCATAGCCAACAGGGCAGCGGCAAGCCAGGCTTTTGTAGAAGTGTGCTTTCTAGGTTGCATTAGGGTCCCCCTATAATGGGGCCCTTAATGCAACGCGCTTTCAGATTAGTCGTCTGAGGTTTTAATCAGACGAGGGATTGCGTTATCGATTGTTAACAATGTGCCTAGTTAGCCGTGTTGAAAACCTTCAGCACCTTACGGTTCTCATCTTCAAGTACCACGGATCGTTTGCCTTCGTGCCAAGTGCTGTGGATGTAGCCTTTCGCGGTTTTAACATTGAGTTGACGTCCCGACCCGGAGCCTTCGGCAACGAGTTTAGCAAGTTCTTCCTCTGTGTAGTTTTTTGGAAAATCATACACTGAGATCATGAGAGGCGTGCCCGTGGGGATGTGGCGGACCACATGAATGGAAGGGCCGTCGACCGTGCGTTTTACCGCAGCATTCGACATGAAGCCCCCGCGAGCAGTGGCGATGGCTGTCCCTGCCGCGGCTTCAAATCCAAACGGAGTTACTTCATAGAATGACTTCGTCCGCACTTCCGAGATGTGGAATGCGGCGCCATTGCTCAAACGTCCTAGCGGGTCGAATTCCGCCAGATCGGAATCAAAGGCCCGGCGGACTGAGTAATCCGGAGTTTGGAAAACATCGCCTAGTTGGAATGCCTTTTGAGGCTCGAGCTTCCCGGCGGCGATCGTCAGTTCGACATCGGTGGGCGCTAGCAGCTTCACAAAAGCGGCATAGCGGCGGCCCGTAAGGCCCGCAATGGTGCCTTCAAGCGATGCGCCGGAGGGGACGAGAATATCCAACGCGATCTGATCCCGTTCGACGTTTGGAACGGAATCATTAGCTTGCACTTTGAAACTGAAAATCTCGAGGCCCGAAGATTTCGCATAGCCCATTTCCTCGTTCTTAGTGAGGAAGAAGGCCGGCACTTTTTTCCCTTTCGCCGTGGTGTAGGTCCCTTCCGACATGCGGTTAAAATGTTTCGCGAACTTTCCTTTGGTGTAGGTCGCATTGATCAAAAGAGAGAGAGTGTTCGAATCGAGGTTTTCGATGAGTTTCTTTACGCGGCCTTTGGTTTTCTCCTCGACCCAGTTATTGACCGTCGCTAACGCGTTTTGATCAAAGGCGTAAGGGAAAACCTGCGCATCGTAATACGCGGCAGCTTTTTTACGATAGTCCGCGTTGAGTTTGACCTGCTCTAGGCTGCTTGTGTTGATGATGATGGCGTTCGCGCTCGTGTACTCAAACGTGTCTCCGCTGTGCTTTGCGAAGTCCGCTAGCTGAGAGCGAATTTCTCTCACACTGAGGGAAAGAGACTCGGCGGGGTCTTTTATCCCGCTGTTTGGAGCAATGAATAAAGCGGCTAACTCGTCGAGCGTTTGTTTCTCCGCGCCTAGGCTCAACAGAGTCATCGCTTCCGCAATGCTCATGGGAGAAATCGTGAGCTGCTGCTCGCCGCCGGCTTCCGCGCGCAGGAGAGATAGTTCATAGAGCGTGGAGAAGAGTTTGAAACCTGAGTCTCGAATGCCTGTGGCTACTGCCTCTACCGTTTCTTCGCTCGGCTTTTCCGCCGGTGGCTGGGCCGAGCCCGTCGTGCCGAGGAGAAGTCCGAAAACCACCAAAACCACTCTAGAGAAGCGCCGCATTAAAAACTCCTTTACAAGAAACTGGCCTATAACGCGCCTGGACAATGATTAGCAGGCGGATAATGACGCTCAACATTAAAATGTTGTTATCACCCGTCAACAGCTAGCTCTGCGGTTCATTGACGGGATCAAGGCCCCCTTTTAGCGTTCTCTGCCATTGGGGGTAATCATGAAAAAAGCAATCTTGGGGTTCTTGTTACTAGGGGTGGCTGCGAATGCGGCTGAACAATGGAAAGTTATCCGGATCAACTACAACACGAAGATGATCGGTAACTCAGGCTTGATCACGCAGGTGCCGGTCGTGGGCGTTGTCGACGCTTATGGTTTTGTACGCGCGGACAGCATGTCTGAATTTGTGGTCTCGGTAGGGCCCTCTTCTCAGCAACGCGGTTGTGTGCCAATCGACTCTGGTTCGGTGAATGATCGCCGGTACACCGGAATTGTCGCGGCTAACCCGAATGCCGTGTCGTACGACACAAAGCTCAAACAGAGCTATTCGAGCCGG
>JAIEOG010000350.1 GCA_019750655.1 bacterium | reverse complement strand
AGAGCAGAGATTCGGAGCTCTACGTGGGGAAAGATAATGGCTCGGGCGACTGCGTTCGTTTCTTCGACACTAATTAAGGGTTTTCCATCGACTCGCAGATGGTAAAGAAAACCCTGGATCTCTCGGCCAAAACTCTCCCGCTGTAGTTCCGAAAGAGCCTCCAGGCTTTCCACCTTGGTGAGGAACTGATTGAGAGCTGCTGCGGCTTTGGGGCGGTGCTCCTGGGCGTCCTCTTTATAAAGGAAGGAAATCGAATGGTAACTTAAGGTGTCCAACGCGCTGCTGGGTCGGCCCTTCCTTGCATTGAGAATCTCCAGGTCCAATGGAGTGGCTGCAAGGTATTCCTGGTCGAATTTCTCAATGGCGGCATAAGACCGCCGCATGAATAGGTCGGTAGTGTCTCTCCAGTGTTGTTTGAAATCACTAGGATCTATTTCGGCTTCGTGCATCCGGGTATCGCAAAGATCGTAGAGCAACTCACGGACGTTCGCGCGTACAGAAAACTCTCCCTCGTCCATGAGTTCCAAGAGGCGCTCCTCAAAAGGAGCGTAATGGCCAAGTGTCGCTGCGTGATTGTAGAATTCCACGCTAGGTACGCCGCGCAGAAAGCGCAGGACGCGGAGCCTCTGCGGAGCTGGCATTTCTTCCCGAAGCTTTTTCGCCAAAATAGCGTAGTAGTTCTGTTGCCAGACCGCCGTGGCTTGCTCGTTGAATAGTTCGGGGTGGGCTTCCTGTAGCTCCTCCGAAGCCCCAGCAAGATAGCTGTGGGCCAATTGAAAGCGGTCCCAGTCTCCACTGGTCAAATAGCTCTGCGTAAGCGCTAGCAAGGAACCTTGGCCGCGTTTCTCGAAGTAGGGGTTTGTGATGAGAAGCTTGAGCCGATCATGGTCCCTGAAGCCGGTTTCATAGCTAATTTTCTCGTCGGTAGTGCTTTTGCTCCTGAGGCATTCACGCACAGTTTGATCTAAGACTTTCTCTAGAGCTGGGTGCGTTCGGAAAGCGGTTTCAAAGTCGCCGCGCGCCAGGAAATGTTGGAAGAACCAAATGCGCATACCCAAAGGCGCCCCTTCAGCGACCAGGAGCCGTGGGAAAAACGGCGCCACAAAGTCGCTGCGTCGCCAGATCTCGGCGGGGATATGGTTGATTAATGCCTTAAGGTAATAGGAATGCGGAATGTCTTCTTCAAAGAGCTTGTGCCCGCGAAGGACGATACCTTTCTCGAGTTCTTTAATTAAGAGGCCAGTGAAGCGCGTTTTTTCCTCGGCGGAGAGTTCGTGCTCGTTCAGCACTTTTACGTACTGATCGGCAAGCTGTGTCCAAAGCTCTCCTTCCAAGCCGCCTGGAAAGGTTTCGATACGGCCTGCGACCAGACCCTCGAAGAACTGGTCGGCCACCGCGATGGGATCCTGGTAGCTCTTGGTTTGAAAGTCTTCGACGACCACCTTGCCATCTTCAAATAGAGCGGGGGTCCAGAGGTACTCGTAACGCAATTCATTCCAGATGCGCTTCTTGAGTTCCTCGTCAGTGGCTGCCTTGTAGCGTTCCAAGCCGAGTGCCAGCGCTTCCTGCCGTTGTTTCGCGGCTTGGGCGAGCCGGGCGCGCGCTTTTTCTGGGTTGGAAATTTCGGCGATCAACCAGCTGCGGCTAGGGGGAGGTGGGACGTTTCTTTCATCTAGAGCCATCGCCAGGCGCAGAAGCTGTCCGTATTGATCCCAAGCAAATAAGCGAGCCGAGGGGGCTGCGGTCTCGTTGTAGATCACGTTTCGATAGGCACGAACAACCATCGCAAAGGCATCGGTAAAGTCGATGGCCTCTGAGTTTTGGAGAAGGACGTGGTTGTTCACGATGATGTCTACGCCATATTCGCGGGCGAGGACTTCAAAAATATCTCGCCCACTGCTTTCGCACTCGCGGATAAGAGCTTGGATTTCGCTATCATCCTTCGCTTTTTCCCAGTCTAGAATAACGAGGCGCGGATCCTGTTTGATTTGTAGATCGAAAACGATGCCCTCATCTCCGGCATAGCCGGTAGCGGTGGCGAGATCTTTATTGCTGTAGCCTCCGCGGCCATAGATAGCGGTCCCTTGGCGGAAGCTGCTAATGAATAAGCCTTGCCGCAGGATGGCCGGTGCATATTCCACGCGCGGGGTGCCATGGCGGACAATCCCCTTGTCCGTGTGCTTTGCGATAAAGTCTTCCAGCGACATCAAGCCGCCGTTTTTTAGAAGGCGCTCGCGAACCGCCGGGGAAAAACCCGCTGGTTTCTCCTCTAAGGGGATTTGATCGACGTATTCCGGGAAGAGGGATCTGCCGACTCGCTTCTCCATCGCTTGGATGAATTCCCAGATCTTGTGGTCGAGTGAATCGGGTGCAACGCGGTAAAAGCGGTTGTGCGCCCCCGAGTCCGTTGCGTTGCGCACCATCTTCGCAAACTGCTCCACGACTTTATGGGAAACAAGCAACTTCCCTTCTTCCATTTCCTTAAGCCAAGTGTCTATTTCCTCGCTGAAACGGGCGGCATCTTTTAGCCGCAGGGAAGGGATTTCCAGAAGAGGGCGCAAGCCGCGGACTGTCTGTTTCAACGGATCGGGGAGCAGATCCGCGTTTTGTGGTGCGACATAGGAATAAAAGCCAAGAATGAAATCGCGTACGATACCGGGATAAGCCTTCGGCTCGATAAAGGCGCGGCGGATCATGTCGAAAGATAGGAAATCTAGAGTAGAACCTCCTTCGGCAGTCGCCCAATCGATTTGGTCTTCGTAAGGCTTTACGTCAGGAGCTGCGAAGAGAGATTTTTTCATCCCCCCTTTGTCGCGGAAGCCGAGGCCTTGCTCGGCACTCTCTAGAATTTCTATGGCGCGCTTTTTCACCTGTTCAAAAAGTACCGTACGCGCCCAGCAGTCAAAATCGCTGCCCACCCCGCGTACTTCGAGAGCGGCAATAGGGCGCTTAGGCTCTGTCTGCGCATCTGCGATGAACCGTTCTAAGATGATCTGCGCGGTGAGTTCTGGATGGGCCTTTAATTCGCTGCGGATATGCCGGATTAAGTATGCCAATGCCGAGCGTACGACGCCGCCGCTTGGGTAGAGTTCTACGTCGGGGTCGATTTTGCGCAGCTCTGCAAAGAGGTATTCAAAAATAAAAACACGCCGAACTTCGGTTTCCCCAGTGGGAATGATCGGGAGCGTAAGACGATCGAACACGGCCTGCATCGCACGCGACAAGAGGCCTTCCATCTGGGTGATTTCGGCTTCCAGGGCTTGGCGTTTGGCGTCCGTTAGGCCCGTCAAGGCCTCGGGAGATAGATTGCGGAACTCAGTCGATAGCAACGGGTGTGGAAATTCCTTGGCCTGATCAAAATGCGGACCGGCAGCTAAGCAAGGCGCCGCCAAGACAAGACTCCAGAAAAATGTCCGTAAAAAACCCACAACCCCTCGAGAGGCGCGCAATATACAGGAAAAGGCAGATGGGCTCTAGATGCCCAAAAACGGCACTATTTGCGCTGCTTAGAGGGCTTTTCCGTCAGGAAATCCCAGGCGAAAAGCACGGTGAGGAGCAGGTAGCCACCCACACGCCACGGGCCTTGGAATCTCCAGGGGCCTGGCACTAGGTCGGAGTAGTTTAAGGAAGCTACATACCAATGGATGAAAAGCGCCAAGGCCCAACCCCAGGAGGGCAGCAGGCTGCCCTTTCTACCGGCGCGCATGGCGACTAGCAGTACCAGTGGGGTCCCCAGAATGAACGCCATGCCCTGGCCCAAGGGCGTGAACAGCACCATGTAAGAAGCGCCGAGGCCGAAAGCGCCCCAGAGTAGGTGAGGCAGTGCCGCTCCACGGCGCCAGAGAGCGACTATCCAAAGAGCATAAAGGCCCGCGCCTACGAGCGAGATTGCTTGGACCTGCGAATAGGCGGAAGGCCAGCCCGTGAGCCCTTTGGCAAACTGGTAAATCCCCTCGTGGTGCGTCCAATGCACTGGGAAAATCTCACTGAGGGTGGCGAACCAGAGGCGGTAGCAGTCTAGGACAAACGCCGTCGGCATCACGGTAAATGGCCAGCCCCAGCTCAGGGTAAAAGCTAGCAGGCCGCCGCCCAGAACGGTGGGGAGCTGTGCGCGCTTTCCTTTGAGTAGGAATGAAAGCACGAGCAATCCGACCACGGGCGCGGGTTGTAGTTTCCAAGAGAAAACAAGTCCCAGAAGGAAGCTGCCTAAAAAAAGGCGCTTTCCATCGAGTAAGAGCAAGAATGCGTGGAGAAGAATCCCGGCAGAGAGGATTTCGATCTTCGAACCCATAACGGATCCGACGATCTCGCTGCTGAGCATGAGGTAAAAAAATCCAGCGGACCAGGGGGCTGCTGTCGCGCGCAAGCGGTCCAAGGCTTTGAACACGCCTGTGAAAAAGACGAAAAGCGATAGGCTGATGTAGAGAAAGTTCCCCACCGTCGGCGGCAGGTACACAAAAGGCGCAAAAACTGCGAACGAGGCCGGCGCAAAATGGAAATAGCTGCCCGCGCCCAGCGCATCGTACGCTTTATGGTACGGGTTGATGCCATTGAAGAAATCGTGGGTCGCGCCGCTAAAAATAGCAGCGTAGTGCCGGTGCAGCTTGCCGCCCCAAGTGGACACGGCAAGCATTGCCGCGCCCGCGAATATGCAATAGCCGCGGAAATACCGCTCGTACCTGAGTGGATTGGACATGAGGCTTAGCGCTGAGAGCGTGCTTTGTAGTCGCGCATCAAACCGCCGGCATCGAAGTCGGCAATGACTTCGTCAAACGCTTCATAGCGGTTGCGGTTTTCCTTATCCCCGCGCCAACGGCTGCCGAGGGATTTATAGAAACGGCAGCTTTCGCCGCCACCCGGCTGGGGTTCGCACCAGCTAGCCGTGCCGAATTCTTCGACGAGTTCTGTTTTATAAGCTTTGCCGACGCGCTCGGAATACTTCTGGTTGAGAGCATCCAAAGCGCCTTCCGTGTTGGCGGCTTTTTTGGAAGCGCAAGCGGAGAGGACAAGTGCCAAACCTAGAACGACTGCGTGTTTCATGGGTTTTCCTTTCATCCGGCTTCGCTGCAAAGCGCTTCGACTTCTTCGATTTCTTTCGGGACAGAAGAAGTCAGGACCTTGCAGCCCGTTGGAGTGATAACAATATCGTCTTCGATGCGTACGCCGATACCCTTAAATCGCGCGGGCGCTTTGGAATCGAGGCCAAAGTATAGGCCCGGTTCGATCGTCAGGCACATCCCTGGTTGAAATTTGCGCGGGCGATCGTAGGTGTCCTGGTAATAACGGCCGATGTCGTGGACATCCATTCCCAGCCAGTGGCCAGTGCCATGCGGGTAGTACGGGTGAAACTCTTTTTTCTTAATGAGAGACGCGGTGGGGCCCTTCAGAACTTTAAGTTCTCTGAGCTTTTCCGTGAGCACTTCGATGGCGTGCTCGTGGATTTCACGCATCGTTTTTCCCGGACGGGCCAGTTTGATGCACGACTTCTGCGCATCGAGCACTGCTTGGTAAACGTCTTTCTGCGCATCGGTGTAACGCCCTGAAACAGGGAAGGTACGTGTGATATCCGCTGTATAAAACTCGTATTCGCCGCCTGCGTCGATTAACAGCAGGTCCCCATCTGCCATACGGCGGTCGTTTTCTCGGTAGTGGAGCACGCAGGCATTGGGCCCGGAAGCGACGATAGATTCATAGCCTAAGCGCTCGGCACCATTGCCACGGAACGCGTGGAAAAGCGCTGCTTCGATTTGGAATTCGTACATTCCCGGCTTCGTGATGCGCATGGCGTTTTGGTGCGCTTGCGCGGAAATTTCCCCAGCGCGGGCCAGGCGTTCGATTTCGGCTTTGCTCTTGATCACGCGCATTTCGCCCAAGACTTCATCGGGATCGAGGATGGGCCAGAGCGGACGGCCCGTTCTGCCGAGCTTGCGCATGGCGCGGGCGAGCAGGCCCAAAATGCGGCGGTCCATGTTCGGCTCCACTCCCAACCGATAATAGAGTTTATCGGCGGTGAGCATGGCTGCAATGAAAGCTTCGTCAAAGGCGGTGTCGGGAATCGAAGGGCCCGTGGCATTGGCGCCGAGGACTGCTTTCGCGCGCTCGGGTCCAAGGCGAAAGCCTTCCCACATTTCCTTCGTCTTATCCTTCGGGTGGACAAACATTTGGAACGCGTTGTCCGATTCCGGAGCGAAGAGTCCAATCGCATCCGATTCTTTAAAGCCGGTCAGGTAAAAAAGATTGCTGTTTTGCCGGTAGGCATAGTGCACGTCGTTGTTGCGGATGAATTCCGGCAACGAGCAGAAGACGGCGACGCCTTTTCCAATCTCGTTGAGGAAGGTTTTGCGGCGTTGAGCGAAATCGACTTTGGAATCTTGAGGGCTAGACATGCGCGGCATTGTACAGGCGCCCCTGGCTGCCGAGCAAGCGCAGTATCGTCGTAAGACTTAGGGCGTTTTCGTCTCTTCCCGTTCGAACGCGAGTTCAATCAACCGAGTGATGAGCTTGCTGTAAGAAAGGCCGCTCGCTTCCCACATCTGAGGGTACATGCTGATGGGGGTGAAGCCGGGCAGGGTATTGGGCTCGTTAAGGTAAATGGTGTCGGTGGCGGTCTCATAGAGCAAGTCGACGCGGGCCATGCCGTCGCATTCGAGAACCTGGAACACCTTTTCGGCAAAACGCTGCACGCGCTCGGTCAAAGCGGGGGGGAGGCGCGCGGGCACTTCGGTCTTGGCGAGATCGCCGCCGAGATACTTTGCCTCGTAGGAATACCAACCGGCTTTCGCTGAGACCAGGATCTCGCCCGGCAGTGAAGACTTCGGGTTGCCCCGTAACCCCAAGACCGCGCATTCCAGCTCTCTGCCCAAGATGGCGCGTTCGATGAGGCAGATGCGATCGAATTGCAGGGCGTAATCAATCGCTTTTTGCAGTTCTTCGCGCTTCGTAACTTTGGTGATCCCGACCGAAGACCCTTGGCAGGAGGGCTTCACAAAGACCGGATAGCCTAAGCGTTCAATCTCGGGGAGTTTAGCGGCGAGCGCTTCGCCGCGGCGCAGGCCGACATAGTGAGCGACGGGAATGCCATTCTTTTCGCAGACGGTCTTCGTCAGCCATTTGTCCATGCACACCCAGGAGGCGCCGCTGCGCGCCCCGACATAGGGAAT